>JAQSDT010000749.1 GCA_029946075.1 bacterium
AGGCGCTGGAACGCGAAGGCTGGACGCTGACCGATATCCTCATCACCCACCACCATCACGACCATGTCGGCGGCGTCGCCGAATTGAAGCAGAAATACAATTGCCGCGTCGTCGCCCCGAACGACGACTCCACCAAGATCGCCAATGTCGATGTCCGCACCGCCCATGGCGATATCGTCAAGGTCGGCAGCCTGCTGGCGCGGGTGCTGGAAACGCCGGGCCATACGCTCGATCATATCTCCTATGTGTTCGACAGCGAGAAGGCGGTGTTCGCCGCCGACACGCTGTTCTCGATCGGCTGCGGCCGCGTGTTCGAGGGCACCTATCCCATGATGTGGAATTCGCTTTTGAAGCTGCGCGCGCTGCCGGACGATTTCAAACTCTATTGCGGTCATGAATACACCGCGTCGAACGTCAAGTTCGCGCTGACCGTCGACGGCAACAATCCGGCGCTGAAGGCGCGCGCCGAGGAAGTGACGCGGCTGCGCGCCGACAACAAGCCGACGATTCCCGTGCTGCTCGGCGACGAAAAGAAAGCCAACGTATTCCTGCGCGCCGACGATCCGCAGGTGGCGGCCAATCTGCACATGAAGGGCGCCAGCGCGGCCGACGTGTTCGGCGAATTGCGCGAACGCAAGAACAAATCCTGATGGCGCTGCCGCGGGAAGCCGCCGCCATCATCGCGCGGCTCGGCCTGAAGCCGCATCCGGAAGGCGGACATTACCGCGAGACGTTTCGCGACGAAAATGTGGACGCTGACGGGCGTTCACGTTCGACCGCGATCTATTTCCTGCTGGCGCGCGGCGAACATTCGCACTGGCACCGCGTCGATGCCGTCGAGATCTGGCACTATCACGCCGGCAACCCGCTGACGCTGCGGATCGCGGATGGGGCTGGCGAACGCGTCGTTACACTCGGCGCCGATCTCGCCGCCGGAGAACTCCCGCAAGCCATCGTGCCCGCGCATGCGTGGCAGGCCGCCGAAAGCACCGGCGACTGGACGCTGGTCGGCTGCACCGTCGCGCCCGGATTCGCATTTGCGACATTCGAGCTGGCGCCGAAGGATTGGAAGCCATCTTCGTAGGATGGGTGGAGCGCAGCGATACCCATCGATGCCGGTGCTTGCGGTGAGATGATGGGTATCGCGGAGCCTGTCATCGGGCGCGCATTCGCGCGACCCGTTGGCTCCACCCATCCTACGGGTTTTTCCGCAGCACCATATCCTTTGCCGCGATCAAACCGCCTCCGGCGATCAGGATCGCGGCGATGGCGATCGTCGCGGTCGGCTGCGCGTAGCCCGCGAGAATGAGAAATGCGGTCGACAGCAGCGGCGTCGCGTAGGACGCCGCGCCGAGCACGCGGATGTCGCCGCGCTTCATGCCGATGTCCCAGACAAAGAACGCGGCGCCGACCGGGCCGATGCCGAGCGCAATGATCGCAAGCCACGGCCCGATCGTGTCGGGCCACACGGTGGTCTCAACCATGAGATGGACGAGCCATGCGAGCGCCGCGGTGACGAGGCAGAAACCGGCCACCGCATCGGTCGGCACGGCCTTCAGCCGGCGCGACATCACCGAATAGGCCGCCCAGACGAACGCGGCTACAAAGGCGGCGGCTAATCCCGGCAACTGGCCGGGCGCAAATCCGCCGATGTTGCCGGCGAGGAGCAGCACCGTGCCGGCGAGGCCGAGCAGCGCGCCGATGATATGGTGCGACGCCAGTTTTTCACCCGGCAGGAACGACGAGAACAACACGATCAGCAGCGGCCAGAGATAATTCAACAGACCGGCTTCCGCCGGCGGCGCGAAGCGCAGCGCGAGGAAATACAGCGCGTGATAGCCGAACAGCCCGCCGACGCCGACGGCCCAGGCGACGGGCGACTGCTTCAATGCGCCGAAGGCCGAGGGGCGGAACAGGAAGCTGGCGAACGCCACAGCCGCGCCGATCGCAAACGTCATGGCGGCGAGCTGGAACGCGGGGATCTTTCCGGTCGCGACCGTCAGCACGGATAATAGCGACCACATCAGGATGGCGGTCAGGCCGATCAGCGTGGCGGTGCGGGGGGTCATCAGCACAAATTCTCTGTCGTCATGGCCGGGCGTAGCCGTCCGAAGGACGGCGTCGCTTACGCTCGCCTATGCCCGGCCATCCACGTCTTGCTTGCCGCTAGTTGTAAAGACGTGGATGCCCGGGACAAGCCCGGGCATGACGTCTCATTTTGAATTTGGCAGATCGCTTGTCCGCGAACGGATCGGCGAATCACACCATGTACTGACCGCCGTTGACGGTCATCGTCGATCCCGTGATGCCGCCAGCCTCATCCGCCGCAAGAAACACCACGGCGCGGGCGATTTCCTCGGGTTCGCCGAGGCGGTTGACCGGGATCAGCGGCAGGATGCTCTTTTCCAGCACGTCCTTCGGCACCGCCTGCACCATTTCGGTATTGATATAGCCGGGGCAGATCGCGTTCACCGTGATGCCGCCCTTGGCGTTCTCCAGCGCGAGCGCCTTGGTGAAGCCGATGTCGCCGGCCTTGGCCGCCGAATAATTCACCTGGCCGAACTGGCCCTTCTGGCCGTTGATCGAGGAGATGTTGATGACGCGGCCGAACTTGCGGGCGCGCATGCCTTCGATCACCTGGCGCGTCATGTTGAACAGCGAACCGAGATTGGTGTTGATGACCGCGTTCCACTGATCGAGCGTCATCTTGTGGAAGGCGCCGTCCTTGGTGATCCCGGCATTGTTGACGAGAACGTCGACCGGGCCGAGATCGGCCTCGACCTGCTTGACGCCGGCGGCGCAGGCGTCAAACGAGCTGACGTCCCATTTGTAGACGGGGATGCCGGTGTCGGCCTTGAATTTCTCGGCGGCAGCGTCGTTGCCGGCATAGCTCGCCGCGACCTTGTAGCCCGCAGCCTTCAGCGCCTTGCTGATCGCAGCCCCGATGCCCCTCGTGCCTCCCGTTACCAATGCAACACGTGCCATGCGTAGTCCTCCCTTGGTGCTCTTCTCACTGTGCCGGAATTGTCCCGGTCTTTTGACGAATCTCAGTGTTCTGCCTTGAAGCGCCATTGATGCGCTTCGGAGATGAAAATGCCCGGCGCGAGACCGGGCATTTCCTTCTTATCAGTTCAAGCTGCGGCCGACAGATGATCTTTTCATCATTCAACCAGTCACCCTGCTGTTAGTTCAGTCGCGTGCAATGCACATCGCGATGCCCATGCCGCCGCCGATGCACAGCGTGGCGAGGCCCTTCTTGGCGTCGCGCTTCTGCATTTCGTGCAGCAGCGTCACCAGCACGCGGGCGCCGGAGGCGCCGACGGGATGGCCGATCGCGATCGCGCCGCCATTGACGTTGACCTTGCCGGTGTCCCAGCCGAGATCCTTGTTGACCGCGCACGCCTGCGCCGCAAACGCCTCGTTGGCCTCGATCAAATCGAGGTCGCCGACGTTCCAGCCTGCCTTCTTAAGCGCGGCGCGCGAAGCCGGGATCGGGCCGGAGCCCATGATCTTCGGATCGACGCCGGCCTGGGCCCACGACACGATGCGGGCGAGCGGCTTCTTGCCTTCCTTGGCGGCCTGCTTGGCGGTCATCAGCACGACGGCGGCGGCGCCGTCATTGATGCCCGACGCGCTGCCAGCGGTGACGGTGCCTTCCTTCTCGAAGGCGGGCTTGAGCTTGGCCATCGCCTCGACGGTGGCGCCGTGGCGCGGATATTCGTCGTCCGACACGATGATGTCGCCCTTGCGGGTCTTGATGGTGACGGGAACGATCTCGTCCTTGAACTTGCCGGCCTTCTGCGCGGCCTCGGCCTTCTGCTGCGAGTGAACGGCGAACTCGTCCTGCTGCGTGCGGGTGATCTGCCACTGCCGCGCGACGTTCTCGGCGGTGTTGCCCATGTGGTAGCCGTTGAAGGCATCCCACAGGCCGTCCTTGATCATTGTGTCGACCAGTTCGACGCCGCCCATCTTGACGCCGCCGCGCAGGTACTGCGCGTGCGGGGCCATGCTCATGGATTCCTGGCCGCCGGCGACGACGATTTCGGAATCGCCGTTGAGCAGCGCCTGATAGCCCAGCGCCACCGTGCGCAGGCCGCTGCCGCAGAGTTGGTTGACGCCCCAAGCCGGGCTTTCCACCGGGATGCCGGCGTTGATCGAGGCCTGGCGGGCCGGGTTCTGGCCCTGCGCCGCGGTCAGGATTTGACCCATGATGACTTCGGAAACGCGGCCCGGCTCGATGCCGCCCCGCTCCAGCGCAGCCTTGATGGCGATGGCGCCGAGGTCGTGGGCCGGCAAGGTGGCGAATGCGCCGTTGAAGCTGCCGACCGGGGTGCGGGCGGCGCTGACGATGACGACATCGTCTGACATGGACATCTCCTTATGGGGTTTCTTTGAGGGCTGGAGTTTCTTCGACGGCGGGCGGGCCGGATGGCGAGCCTGTCTCTCACCCCATCCTGTTAACCTCATTGATCCCTGTCAATCGGCCCGAGCCCAAATTCGTGCCGCGACGCATTCAAATTGGTCCCCGTGGGGGTTTCCATAGCAGCGTCCATGCCTTGGAATTAACCGTGCCGCACAAAACGGTAGCCGAACGGCATTGAAAATGCTTACTTTGCTGCGTTGCGTTGCTCGTCTGCCCTTCGGCGCTGCCGTCGGGTTCCCCCGCTCTCGGTGTATTGTGTGAGCTTATGGCAAAGTCAGACCAACCTACGACGATCAAGAAATACGCCAACCGGCGGCTCTATAATACCGGCACCAGCACCTATGTGACGCTCGAGGATCTCGCAGCGATGGTGAAGGATGGCGAGGACTTTCTCGTCTACGACGCCAAGACCGGCGACGACATCACGCGCTCGGTGCTGGCGCAGATCATCTTCGAACAGGAAAACAAGGCGGGGCAGAATTTGCTGCCGACCACGTTCCTGCGCCAGCTGATCCGCTTCTACGGCGACAGCATGCAGATGGTGGTGCCGAAATATCTCGAGCAGTCGATCGACACGCTGACGCGCGAGCAGGAAAAGTTCCGCAAGCAGCTCACCAACACCTTCAGCGGGACGCCGTTCGCGCCGCTCGAGGAACACGTCCGCCGCAACATGGAACTGTTTCAGCAGACGTTCTCGATGTTCAAGCCGTTCGTGCCGCCACGTGGTGGAGTGAGCGCCGTCGAACCGGAAAAGGTGCCGGAGCCGGCGGTTGACGATGGCAACATCGACGACCTGCGCCGCCAGATGAAAGACATGCAGGAACGCCTCGAGCGCATGTCGAAAGAGCCGAAGAAGGAAGAGTAGGTTCTTTCGCACGTATCCGATTTTGTCGTGATGGCCGGGCTTAGTCCCGGCCATTTTCGTTTGGGACGATGGGCGTGCGGCGCACATGTAGGATGGGTGGAGCGCAGCGATACCCATCAAGGCCGGGGCCACCGAGACGGCGATGGGTATCGCTGCGCTCCACCCATCCTACGGGATGTCACCCCCCCCTTGACCCGCGGCTTCACATCCCTTATTTAGCCAATCAGCTAATTAGCCAGAAAGCTAAATATGCCATGACGGATTCCCTGAGCGTGACACTGGCGGCGCTGGCCGATCCGACCCGGCGGGCCATCCTCGCCCGATTGAGCAAGGGCGAGGCCACCGTGAACGAACTGGCCGAGCCGTTCGACATGTCGCTGCCCTCGATCTCGCGGCATCTGAAAGTGCTGGAAGGCGCCGGCCTGATCACCCGGGGACGCCAGGCGCAATGGCGGCCGTGCAAGCTCGAGCTCGCGCCGCTGAAGCAGGTCGACGGGTGGCTCGGGAAATATCGCAAGTTCTGGTCGGGAAGTTTCGACCGGATGGACGTGCTGCTGGCCGAACTCACCACACCTCCGAAAAAGGGACGCAAGCAGTGAGCGCGGTTGGCATCGACGAACTCCTGATCGCGCGCGAATTCACTGCGCCGGTCGAACTGGTGTTCCGGCTCTGGCAGAGCCGCGACCACATGATCCGGTGGTGGGGACCCGAGGGATTTACCGCGATCGAATTCGACTGGGAGCTGACGCCCGGCCGGCCGTGGCGCGGCGCCATGACATCGAAAGAATATGGTGTCTCGCGATTTGCCGGCATCATCCGCCAGGTGGAAGCCAACCGGCGCATCGTCTTCACGTTCCGGTGGGGCGACGCTACGGAGGTCCATCCGGAGACGCTGGTGACCGTGACCTTCGCCGAGAAGGACGGCGGCACCGTCCAGAAATTCCATCAGACGCCGTTCACCAGCGAGGCGATCCGCGACAGCCATGTCGGCGGCTGGAACTCGCTGTTCAACAAGCAGCAGATCTATTTCGAAAACTTCGCCGTCGCCGAACAAAACGGATTTCGCGCATGATCACGCTCACGACCTACCAATGGATTCCGGATTTCGCCGTTCCGCTGATGCGCGCCTTCCGGGTGCGCTGGGCGCTGGAGGAAGCCGGCCTGCCCTATGAGGTGCGCACGCTGGCGCTGGGGCCGGAGCAGAAATCACCGGAGCATCTGGCGCGCCAGCCATTCGGCCAGGCGCCCGCGATCGAGGAGGACGGCCTCGTGCTGTTCGAAAGCGGCGCCATCGCGCTCTACATCGCGGCAAAGAGCGAGGCGCTGCTTCCACTGGATCGCATTGAACGCGAACGCGCCAAAGCGTGGGGGTTCGCAGCGCTCAATTCGGTGGAGATCTGGGTTCAACAGCTTGGAAGCATCGATTTCTTTCACGCCAACGAGGAATGGGCGAAGGCGTGGCGGCCACAAATCGAAAGCATGACGAAAGACCGCCTTGCGGCGCTCGATCGGGTTCTCGAGAACAAGGACTACCTCGAAGGGCGGTTCACGGTCGGCGACCTCCTGATGGCGGATGTCTTGCGCATCCTCGATCACACCGACCTCGTGAAGGCTTATCCCAATTTGCGCGCCTACAAGCAGCGCTGCGAAGCGCGGCCGGCATTTCGCCGGGCGATGCAGGCGCAGGTCGACGGGTTCAGGAAAGCGGCGTGAGAATTCCGCGGGGGTAGCCTTGTAGGATGGGTGGAGCGCAGCGATACCCATCCATACCGGTGCTTGCGGTGAGATGATGGGTATCGCTTCGCTCCACCCATCCTACGGGCTGATTACCCCGCCGCCGGCAGCACCTTGTCGGAAACCACGGCCCACGGCCGCTGCGCCGATGCCAGCCCGATCAGGCGGCCCTGGATGTAATCGCAGCCCCATTCGCGCAGCATCACGGCAGCTTCCTCGTCCTGCACCCATTCGGCCACCGTCTTGATGCCGAGCCGGCGGGCGAGGTCGATCAGCGTCTGCACGAAGGCGCGGTCGTCGGCGGAGCGCGCGATGTTCTGCACGAAGGCACCGTCGATCTTGACGATGTCCACGCCGAGCTTGCGCAAATTGCGAAACGACGTGTAGCCGGCGCCGAAATCGTCGATCGCGATCTGGCTGCCGAAGCTTTTCAGCCGCGAGATGAAGCCCCTGATATCGTCGAGATCCTGGATCGCGACGGTTTCGGTGATCTCCACGATCAGCCGTTCACCGGCGCCGGGATGCGCGCGCATCAGCGATTCGATTCCCGTCCACCAGTCCGGATCCATCGTGGTGTCGGGCGAGATGTTGAGGCTGAGCCGCACGTCGGGCGATGCCGCGAGTTCGGCGACGGCGAGTTCGAGCACGCGGTGATCGACCAGCCGGATCAGGCCGAGGCGTTCGGCAACAGGAACGATGTCGGGCGCCAGCAGCGGCTCGCCGTCTTCCTGTTCCATCCGCACCAGGCATTCGTAGAATGCGGGCATGCGCGACCGCGCTTCGACGACGGGCTCGAAGGCCGTGACGATACGGCGGTCGTTCAGCGCGGTGACGATCTCGTCGGTGACGCGGATGTTGACCCGGCGCTGGGCGTCGCGCTCGACATTCGGGCGCCACAGCGCGAACGAGCCGGCGCGGCGGCGCTTGGCGCCGTCGAGCGTCTCCTGCGCGCGGTTGATCGCTTCATCGGCGTTGCGGGCGTAGCGCGGAATGCTGATGGCGCCGATCGACGCCGTCACGGACACCGGGCCTGATTTGGTCGGGATCACCTCGTCGCGAACGCCGGCGAGGAAACGCTCGGCGGCGACGTTGGCGTCGTCGACGGTGCAGTTGCGCAGGATCAGGCCGAACTTGTTGCCGGAGAACCGCCCGAGCACATCGCCGCCGCGCAGCCGCACGCGGATGCGTTTGGCGACCTCGCCGATCACGGCGTCGGCGACGTCGAAGCCGAAGGCGTCGTTGACCCGCGCCAGATGGTCGATGCCGATCAGCATGAAGGCGCAGGTCGAGCGGAAGCGCGTGGCTTCCTCGACGGCTTCCGCAAGCGCCGCGGTCAGATGGGTGCGGTTGAGTTCACCGGTCAGGGGATCGTGCTGCGACAGCTTCAATAATTGTTCGTCGCGGGCGTGGCGTTCATTGTCGACGCGCACGATGCCTTGCGCGCGGGCCGGCTTGCCGTCGGCGCCGGCGAACCAGCAGCCGGTTTCCTCGATCCAGATCACCGGCGCGGAGGCCGAATTCCGCACGCCATATTCGATCCGGTAAGGCGTCGCCTCGCCGCTCCGAACCGGCGCCGAATGGCCGAGCGCCTCGGTGCGGATCGCGCGGTTCGGCTCGATCAGTTTTGCGAATTCGCTGCCGCTCGCCAGCGCCTCCGGCGGGATGTCGGTGAAGACGGCGCCGGCGTTGTCGCTCCAGGCGATGCTGTCGGCGGCGACATCCCAGACAAAAGCCGCCTGGCCGAGCGAGGCGAGGATGCTGGAGGCTTGCGGGACAGAAGACATCTGGGCGCCTCGAATCGGAACACCGCCGGGTGATTCCCAGCCTTCAGGATAGTGGCTGTTTCGAATCAGAGGCTAGGCAAAGTTCATTAATAGTCCGGAAACCACGTTTTCCAGGGCCGCAACGCCGGTCCGGAACGAATCGACACCGATCGGCATAGGCCTTGCGAAGAGCAGGTCGCAGTGGGGCGCAGCGTCCCAAAACGTAACAGTTTACCCGATCGGGTGCGCGATGCTGGATATGGATCGATCCGAAGAAATCCTGGACGGCGAGTTCGTCGAGGCCGACGAACCGGCCTCCGTCGAGCTGGTGCCGGTGACCCGGCCCGTCAGCTGGTCGGCCACGAAATCGATGGCACGGCCCGATCCGAGCTTCCTCACCCACCTGATCGCGACCGCCGACCATGTGCCGCAGACCCGCAGCCTGCGCAGGGCATCCCCGGCCGACGCACAGACAGCCTACGGCGCCAGCCAGACGCGCCGTTACGGCATCGGCTTCCGCACGCGCTATACGGCCTGATCAGGTTCTTGATCTAGTTCTGGGGCTTGTCCAGCGAGGGCGATGCGCCCTGTCCGGGCTGCAGGCCCGGCGACGTCACTTCCGGTGATCGCAGTTCCGGAGCCACATCAGGCACGACGACCGGCTGCGCCGGGTTCGGCTCGGGACGATCAAGCAGCACGGATTCAGCGACGGAGGCCGCCGCGGGCACTGCCGGTGCCACGGGCGCAGGCGCCGGAGCCGGTTCGACCACCGGAGCTTCGGCTCTTGCTGCGCTCTTCTTCGAAACCGCAGGCGCTCCCAGCGTCGCACGGCGGCGCAAACTCAGGGCGAGGCCGGACAGGAAATCCACCAGCGCCAGCGCCGTCAGCAGAAAAAAGGTCGAGGTGCCGAACTTCGGCCACAGCACGAATTCGGCAGCCGCCGCGCCGAACACGATCAGCGACAGCAAATGATCGGTGAGATATTTCGCGCCGGGCCGCGCGCCTTTGACGACTTCGGCAAGCAGCAACAGGATGCCGAGCGCGAGCAGCACGTCGCTCAGCGTCACCGGCCATTCCGCGCCCGACATCAACGCCAGCTTCACCAGCGGGTCGGTCAGCGACACGCCGGGCATCAGGAAGACGATGATGTTGTAGATCGCGAGCGGAATCAGAAGCAGCGGAAAACCGACCATTGGTATCGGCGCCTTCTCAGCAGAAGCGGAATGTCGGAAAACCGGAGGTCAAAAACCCGCGGTCAAACAACCCGAGGTTTCCCGGCGAAGCGTCGCTCCGCTGCAGGGAACCGTTGGCCCACTCGTTGGCCAAATTCAGGCAGACGCCGCCAGCGGCGGCGCCTTATCCCCTGCCTGATCAGGATTCCTTCTTGGCCTTCAGAACCTGCCGGCCCTTGTACATGCCGGTCTTCAGGTCGAGGTGGTGCGGACGGCGCAGTTCGCCCGAATCCTTGTCCTCAGCGTAGGTCGGCTTCTTCAGGGCGTCCGCCGAGCGGCGCATGCCACGCCGCGAGGGCGATGTTTTTCTTCTGGGAACGGCCATAACGGTCCTCTAGGGGTGTTGTCGGAGGCATCTTCCAAATCGGAGCTATCGTCCAAAAAAGGACAGCCCAGCGCGCTACGCGCACGGGCTGCGATGCCGATAAGGCCGCGCTTATAGAGGATGGACGGGCGTAAAGCTAGGCCGGACAGGCGGGAAAATGGGCCTTAAATTGGCTCAAGAACCACGATTTTCGGTCCAGCAACGCTGCAAGGCCTGGGCATTGGCCCGGGCCATGTAGGTCCCGGCCAGACGGCGCACCCCGGGGCCCGGATTCCGGGCGCTGCGCCTGACCGGATTGGGCAGGATCGCCGCCAGCAGCGCCGCCTCGCGGGCCGACAGGGTCGCGGCCGAATGGCCGAACGCGTAGTTGGAGCCCGCTTCCGCCCCGAACTGGCCGCTCGGGCCGAGTTCGGCGATGTTGAGGTAAATCTCCAGAATCCGCTGCTTGGGCAGCACCAGGTCGATCCACATCGCGAGCGGCAGTTCCAGCGCCTTGCGGACCACGCTGCGGCCGGGCCACAGGAACAGGTTCTTGGCCACTTGCTGGGTGATGGTGGAGCCGCCACGGGCGGGCTCGCCGTCCCCGGCGTCGTCGATCGCATCCTGCAGGGCATTCCAGTCCACCCCGCGGTGGCTGCAGAATTTCGCATCCTCGGAGCCCACCACCGAGCGCGGCAGGGCGGGCGAAATCGCGTGGAAATCGACCCATTGCCGCGTCACCGGCGCACCCTTGAGCCAACGCCAGGCCATCAGCGTCGAGACCGGATGCCCGGCGCGATAGAACGGCGTCACCACATAGGGCAGCAACAGCACCCCCAGCAGGGCCAGCAGCAAAATTCGGACAATGCGCAAATCAGATGCTTCCGGTTCGGCCGTGCGGTCGACAGGGGCGATCAACAGACCCCGTTCCAAATGACATCACCATGATATTTCGTGGGTTTTCCAGCCCCTTTTAAGGCGCTGCGGCCGGCCGCATGGAATTGACGAAGGCCGCGGCATCAACGATTGTCCGGCCAAATTCGATCTGGAGCTATTCTTGATGACGACCGCTACTGCCGATTTTGCCAAGCGCCTGGACCGGACCGCTGAAGATACCGAGGCGCTGCTGGCGAAGCTTTTGTCCGACACGCTCTTGCCCGACGAAATCGCGCGGCCGAAGCGGCTGATGGACGCGATGCGCTATTCCAGCCTCGGCGGCGGCAAGCGGCTACGCCCTTTTCTGGTGGCGGAAAGCTCTGCCGTGTTCGGCGTGCCGCGCGATGCAGCGCTGCTGGTCGGCGCGGCGCTGGAGTGCATCCACTGCTATTCGCTGATCCATGACGATCTGCCGGCAATGGACAACAGCGATCTGCGCCGCGGTCGCCCGACGCTGCACAAAGAGACCGACGACGCCACCGCGATCCTCGCCGGTGACGCCCTGCTGACGCTGGCGTTCGACATCGTCACCCGCGACGAAATCCACAAGGACGCCAATGTGCGCCTGCTGCTGACCCGCGCGCTGGCGCGGGCCTCCGGCATCGGCGGCATGGTCGGCGGCCAGATTCTCGATCTCGCCGGCGAAGGCCGCTTCGGCGACCGCGAGCCGGTCGACGTGGCACGGCTGCAGCAGATGAAGACCGGCGCGCTGCTGCGCTACGGCTGCATCGCAGGCGCGATCCTCGGCCAGGCCTCGCAGAAAGAATTCCAGGCGCTCGACGATTACGGCAAGGCGCTCGGCGAAGCCTTCCAGATTGCCGACGATCTGCTCGACGTCGAGGGTGACGCGGCAGCCCTCGGCAAGCCGGCCGGCGCCGATGCCGCGCTCGGCAAGACCACCTTCGTCACCCAGCTCGGCATCGACGGCGCCAAGCAGCGCGTGCGCGATCTGCTGGCGCGCGCGGATTCGGCGCTGTCCGTGTTCGGCGCCAAGGGCGACGTCCTGCGCGCCGCCGCGCGCTTCGTGGCGGAGCGGAAGAACTAGGGCGCGGTAGCGCGCCGAGATCAACCAATGCGTCCACGCGCTCAGCCGTCCTCCCCGCGG
>JAQSDT010000750.1 GCA_029946075.1 bacterium
CGTCGGCCCGAAACCTGGTTTCGGCCACCGCGTCGCCCGGCAATCCGAGCAACGCGCAGCAGCGGTGGCTGCCGCTGAATTCGTTGGCCACCATGTCCCAGCGCCAGGTACCGAGTTCGGCGGCGTCGATCGCAAGCGCGCCCCGCTTCTCGCTGTCCATCAGGGCTGCGGCGGACTGCAGCGCCTCCATCCGCCGGCGCTGGGCGATTTCACGCGCGATCACGAGGCCGAGCGCGATGGCGAGGGCGACACTGGCGGCCGTGCCGCCGATCAGGAGCTGCAGCGAACGCGATACCGGCGCGTTCAACTCCGCCAGGGGAACGCCGACGTGAACCGACCATCCCTCGGTGCCGGCGAGCCGGCGATGGATGGTTTCGACATCGATGCCTTCGAGCGTCCGGGTTCGAACCACGTTGGAGCCGCCGCGCGCAATCGCTTCCTGCACTGCGGGCGTCGTCGCGACCGCGCTTCCCTTCTGCGTATCGGGTGTCCGCGCAACGATCTTTTCCCTGGCATCGACGACGGTGCCGGCCCAGCCGGCAGGCAGCCCGGCCTGGCTCAGGATGGTTCCGAACTGGTCGGGCAGCAGGCCGACCGTCAGAATGTAGCGCAATTTGTCGTCACGGATCACGGGGACGCGCAGCGACACCAGTTGCTTGCCGATCGAAGCCTGATAGGGGCCAAGTCCGCCGAGCGCCGGCTTCTGCGTTCGCAGCACGGCATCGAAGCTTTCGCTGTCGATCACCGGCCCCAGCGGCGCGCCGAGCGGCCTCAGCACGTTGAGCACCTGCTCCCGGTCCGGCCTGGACAATGAGGCGGTTTCCCACAGCGAGCGCAGCGCCACGATCCGCGTCGCCTCGCGGTAGAAGTCGCTCAGGTTTTCGCGGTCGAGCGCGGCGGAACTGGCCAGCGCCTCGGCGACCTGGATCTCGTGCGCGATCTCGCTCTCGATCCGGTGCGCCACCTGCGTCAGCGCTTCCGTCGCCGCCCGGCGCGCGTAGCTGCGCTCCTGGTCGGCCGTGATGTAGGTGATCCAGCCGCCGAGCAGCAGGACGGGAATCGCGGCCGTCAGCACCAGCGCGCTGAACAGCCACACCGGCTCGGTGCTGCGGCCGGAACCGGCGGCAAGCCTTCTACCCAACCCGGCGATGACAGATGCACGCATACCTTCTCGCCGCCAACAGAGACAACGCAGTAGCCCGCATCGGACCAGTCCGCCATGACCATGCCAATCCTACGTTAGGCTGGCATCGTCAGGAAAACCCCGACATGTGCAGGCGGTTGCAGGCGCCCCGGTTCAACCGCTCCGCAAATCCGGGCCCGGACGCCTGGAGGCAGCGATTACGCCGCGTGCACCGGCTGCGGCTCGTCGGCATATCGATGCGCCAGCCACGACGACAGCACTGCCGGCGTGAGGCCGATCAGTCCGTACAGCATGAACAGCGCCGCGCCGGTGTCCGGCCCGCGCTGGCCGTAGAGCAACTGGGCGATCGCAAAACCGACCGCGCCCATGATTGCAACGCGCAGCGCAGGGCTGATGCGCCGGACGTGGAACAGGATGTCGTCGATGGCGCCGACCATCAGCGCCGGCACGATGCCGAACAGATAGCTGAACGGCAGCGTCCTGAAGAACGCCCCGAGGAACTTTGCGACTTCGCCCGGACTGGACTCGGCCCAGTACCCCGAAGCCACCGTCGTCGCCACCAGCAGCAGAAACCCGCCGATGAACGGCCCGATGGCTGCGAAGATCAGATAGCGCTTCATGGCAAACACTCCGAACCCGGAACATTCAGCGGGCCGCTGCAGCGCGACGCGCCCCTATTCGCCCCACGCCGCGAAGGCGTCGTTGAAGGCGCGCTCGCCGGGCGAGCCCTTTTCGATCGCGATGATGGCGCGGCGCTGGTTGACGTAGACCAGCGGCACGTCGAACCAGGAGCGCTCCTTCAGGAGCTGAAGATTGCGCGCGCGATCGGCATCGACGTTGGAGAGACCGACCAGGAAGAAGCCGTCGGTGACCTTGACCGCGAGGCCTGCGAGCGGCGTGCCGCGCGCCTGCTCGTTGGACTTCATCAGGATGCCCGGCACGTTGCCGACGCCGCCCCCGGTGAAATCCTGCGGCAGGATGAAGGTGAGTTCCGCGGTGTGGCTCGCCGGCAGCGACGAGTCGGTGTTGCGGCGGAACGACATCGTCATCTTGAACTTGCGGTCCGGGATCTCGATGTCGGCGCGCACGGCGATGTCGGGCTTCTGGTTGCCGGTCGCCTTGATCTGTTCGGTGCGCCAGATCACCGAGCCGACATATTGCTTGCCCTTCGGATCGGAGGGATCCTCGTCGTACAGCACCACGCGCTGCGCCACCGGCGCGACGTTGTCGCTCGACGACGGCTGGCCGACGCGATCGGGAATCTTCGGGCGCGACTGCGGCGTCGCCGGATCCTTCGGCGCTTCCACCGACGGAGAGGACTTGAACAGGCCGCTGACGGTCGTCACCACCGACTTGCCCCAGAGGATGCCGGCGCCGACCAGAATGAGAACGATGCCGACCGCGATCGCGCTCTTGAACGGAAAGACGCCGGCGGCGCGCGCGCGTTTTTTCGGGGGATCGCGATCCTGCGACAGCCGGGTGCGCTGCTGCGGCGGCGCGGGCGCCTGCGGCGGCTGCGGCGCGTAGCGGTCCGCCTCCTCCATCGACTCGTCGTAGGAATAAGGGGTTTGCGAATACGGCGCCTCGGGATCGGCGCCGCGGTTCTCCATGCTCGGCTCGAGCCGGTCGAATTCCGGCGAGGGCGACGGCACGTTGGCGTAGGTTTTCCGCGCGTTGCGGTTGGCCTGGGCCGCGGCGCGGCCGAGATCGTCGGCATCGGCGGCGATGTCGCGGAAGCCGCGCATGCCCGGCGGCTGCGGCATCGGAGGTTGCGGCGGCTGCGGGCGCGGCGGAGGCGGCGGCGCGTCGGGGCGCAGATTGCGCTGCGAACGCGGATCGTCCTGGCCGAGCGGCGGCCGGCCGTCGCGAGGCGGGCTTTGCGACGGGAGCCGCGGACGCGGCGCCGAAGGCGCAGCATCCGGGCGGGCATTGGCGCGGCGGAACGCGTCGCCGCCGGAAGTGCGCGGCGCGGCGCCGGCCGGCCGCGACGCATCGCGGGCGCGCTGGGCGGCCTCGGACTCGACCTTGCGCACGGCCTCTTCCAGCGACAGCCGTTCGCGGGTGATTTCGGATTCGGACAGCGGCGGCTCGACGCTGCGCAGCTGCGCGATCAGCGCGGTGCGCGCCCGCTCATAGAGCGCACGGCGGCTCTCGCCGGGAGCACTGGGGTCCAGGCCGGCAATGGCTCGTGCGATCAGCGGGTAATAATCAGCCATTTCTCACTAATAATGCTGCCGGCGGTAACATCCCGTTAAGCCTCGAACGGGTTCTGGACCAGGATAGTATCCTCGCGTTCGGGGCTGGTGGAAAGCAAGGCGATCGGACAACCCACCAGTTCCTCCACCCGCCGGACGTATTTAATGGCCTGGGCCGGCAGATCCGCCCACGAACGGGCGTTGGCGGTCGGCTCCTTCCAGCCCTCGATGGTCTCGTAGATCGGCACCACCCGGGCCTGGGCGCCCTCGCCCGCCGGCAGATGGTCGATCTCCTTGCCGTCCAGCATGTAGCCGGTGCAGACCTCGATAGTGTCGAAGCCGTCGAGGATGTCGAGCTTGGTCAACGCCAGGCCGGCAATGCCGCAGGTCCGGACGGTCTGGCGCACCAGCACCGCGTCGAACCAGCCGCAGCGCCGCTTGCGCCCGGTGTTGACGCCGAATTCCTTGCCACGGCGGCCGATCTCCTCGCCGATCTCGTTGTTGAGTTCGGTCGGGAACGGGCCCTGGCCGACCCGGGTCGTGTAGGCCTTGCAGATGCCGAGGACATAGCCGACCGCGCCCGGACCCATGCCGGTGCCGGTCGCTGCCTGCGCCGCCACCGTGTTGGACGAGGTGACGTAAGGATAGGTGCCGTGGTCGACGTCGAGCAGCGCGCCCTGCGCGCCCTCGAACAGGATGCGCTTGCCTTCGCGGCGCTTCTGATCGAGCAGCCGCCACACCGTCTCGGCATAGGGCAGCAGCGTCGGCGCCAGCGCGATGAGATGCTTCAAAATATCGGCGCCGTCGAATTCGGGCAGGTTGAAGCCGCGGCGCAGCGCGTTGTGATGCGCCAGCAGGCGGTCGATCTTGTAGGGCAGCGTGTCGGGATCGGCGAGATCCATCAGGCGAATGGCGCGGCGGCCGACCTTGTCTTCATAGGCCGGACCGATGCCGCGCTGGGTGGTGCCGATGGCGTGGATCGCGTTGCCGGATTCGCGCAGCGCATCGAGATCGCGATGCAGCGGCAGGATCAGCGTGACGTTCTCGGCGATGCGCAGATTGTCCGGGCTGATGGCGACGCCCTGGCCTTTCAGCTTCGCCACTTCATCGATGAAGGCCTGCGGATCGAACACCACGCCATTGCCGATGACGGCCAGCTTCGACGGCCGCAGCACGCCCGACGGCAGCAGCGCCAGCTTGTAGGTCGCGCCGTTGATGACGAGCGTATGGCCGGCATTGTGGCCGCCCTGGAAGCGCACGACGATATCGGCCTGCTCCGACAACCAGTCGACGATCTTGCCCTTGCCCTCGTCGCCCCACTGGGCGCCGACGACGACAACATTGGCCATATCTAAGGTGTTCCCTGCATTTGAGATCTGCCCAGCCAAAACACGGCCGGGGCCGTTCGCGTGCAAGGCAGCCCCACCGGATAAAGGAAGAGGGTGATCTAGGCAAGCAAGAAGGCGGTATTACGGGTGGCGGAGAGGTCATCCAAGCCATTGATATCCCCGGAATATTTGTGGACCTCCGGGAGGATCGGAGGCACCTTCGCATTAACATCCGGCAATAGCGGAACGGCGATGTCCAAAACCACCCGCGCCACCCAGGCGCTCGAAAAATCCGGCGTGAAATTCACCGTGCATGCCTATGACTACGACCCCGGCGCCGAGAGCATCGGGCTGCAGGCGGCACAGGCGCTGGGCGTTCCGCCGCAGCGGATGCTGAAGACGCTGATGGCGGAGGTGGACGGCAAGCCGGTCTGCGCCGTGGTGCCGTCGGACTGCGAGGTCAGCATGAAGAAGCTCGCCGGCGCCTTCGGCGGCAAGGCGGCGAAGATGATGCGGCCGGCCGATGCCGAGCGGCTGACCGGATATCATGTCGGCGGCATCTCGCCGTTCGGGCAGAAGAAGCGCGTGCCGGTCGCAATCGAGGCGGCGGCGCTCGGCCACGCCACCGTGTTCCTCAACGGCGGCCAGCGCGGGCTACAGGTCGAACTCGCACCGCAGGACGCCGTCACCGCCGCCGGCGCGATCGCGCGGGAACTGACGGCGTGAAACGGCCCGCGCCAGGGTCGATTATTTAGGCTGGGTCTGCGCCCATAACATCGCCTCGACGATGGCGTCGCGCAGCTTCGGGCGCTGTCCCTCGTCGCACTCGATGAATGCCAGGATGGAACTGGCGCGAACGGCAAAACGCTCGCGTTTCTCGGCTGCGGCCTGTTCGGCCGGCAATTGCTTTATCAAGGAACCATCCATCGGTTTAAAATTCGACCTCACGGCTGAATCAGACACGGAACGCGCTTGATCCGGAAAAACCGTGGTCCCACGATCGAACGAACGGCAAAATATCAAAGACTATCTACAACCACAACTCATCTCTGATAATAAAATCAGGTTTGGGTTGTGTACCTTAATCTCCCGTTGATTGCAGATTCGCAAGCCCCCTGACAAGCCTTGCGATCATGCAACTGCATGGTCGCGATGCATCCAGCCCATTGATGAACGGACGAAATCCGTGTCTCTGACCTGTGCCGGGCGTTCATTCCGGCCCGGCGCTCCCGTCGGGCGGGCCGCGGCGTTACGAACCGATGCCCTCTGAACCCGTTCCCTCCGCACCATCCGGAAACTGGATCGCCAACCAGCCTTACCTGCTGCTCAGCATCACCGCGATGTGCTGGGCCGGCAACGCCATCGTGGGAAGGCTGGCCGCCGGGCACATTTCACCGATCACGCTGTCGTTCCTGCGCTGGTCGATGGCGTTCCTGATCATTCTGCCCTTTGCGTGGAGGCATCTGGTGCGCGACCGGGCGGCAATCCGCGGCCGGCTCGGCACCATGATCGTGCTGTCGATCACCGGCATCAGCGCGTTCAACACGCTGCAATACTGGGCGCTCGAGCACACCCAGGCGCTGAACACGCTGCTGCTGCAGTCGGCGGGACCCTTGGTGGTGGCGGTGTGGTCGCTGCTGCTGCTCGGGGTGCGGCTGACGCTGGCGCAGGCCGCCGGCATCGTGCTGTCGATGGCCGGCGTGCTGATCATCCTGATGCATGGCGACATCACCAAACTCTCCAACATCGAGTTCAACCGCGGCGACCTGATCTTCATCGTCGCACTGGCGATCTTCGGGCTCTATTCGGTGCTGACGCTGAAGCGGCCACAGATCCACGGCCTGTCCTTTGTCGCCTTCACCTTCGGCGCCGGTGCGGCCTGCCTGATCCCGCTGTTCGTCTGGGAAGTGTTCACGCATCCGTTCATGGCGATCGACACCGCGAACCTGCTGACGTTGCTTTACGTCGCGCTGTTCCCTTCGACGCTGGCCTATCTCTGCTTCAATCGCGGCGTGCAGCTGATCGGCGCCAACCGCGCCGCGCCGTTCTTCCACGTGGTGCCGGTGTTCGGCACCGTGATGTCGATCGTCTTTCTCGGCGAGCACCCGCAAATCTTCCAGTTCATCGGCTTCGCGCTGGTCCTGACCGGGGTGTTCGTGGCGTCGCGAAAGGCCAGTTCCTGACGGCAGAGCGATGACTTCTCAGGACAAATCCGCTATCCCTTGAGCCTGCTTCGTTGGGGCATTCGATGCGCGCGCGCGCCAGCAATGTGATGATCGGCACGATAACCCTGGCCCTGATCGCCGGGTCGCTCGGCTCGTATCTCGGCTACCAGAAATTCGTCTCCAACAAGCAGAAGGTGCCGTTCCGGGTGATCTTCGAGGGTTCGGCGAGCGGCCTGCGCAAGGGCGGCAGCGTCAATTTCGCCGGCATCCGGATCGGCGAGGTGGTCTCGCTCAAGCTCGACCATCCCCGCCGCGTCGTGGCGCTCGCGATGATCGACGGCAATACGCCGGTGAAGAGCGACACCCAGGTCGGCCTCGAATTCCAGGGGCTGACGGGCATCGCCGCGATCTCGCTGACCGGCGGATCCGACGAGGCGGCGGCGCCGCGCAAGGGCCCCGACGGGATTCCGGAACTGACCGCCGATCCCGAAGGCACGCTCGGCATGCAGGAGAAAATCCGCGTCGCGCTGCGCAACGTCGACAAGATCATCATCGACAATGAAGTCGCGGTAAAGGACACGCTGCGCAATTTCGAGACGTTTACGGCCTCGCTCTCCGGCAACGGCGCGCGGATCACCAGCATCATCGCGACAGCCGAATCCGGCGTCACCGCGGTCGACGACGCCCTGACCAAGACCAGGGATTTCCTCGGCGGTCTCGGCAGCGACAAATATGGCGGCGACTTGCTGCCGACCGTGATTTCGATGCGCGAGCTGATCGAGAGTTTCGACAAGAAGACCAGCACGGTCATTGCCGACACGCGCAAGGTGATCAACGATCTCAGCCAGTCCATCAACACCAGCCGGTTCGGCACAAGGCCGCCGCCCGCCCGACGATAACAATAACAAACAACGGAAACGCCGCCGTGCTCGATAAATCTCCCTCCGTGACCGCGCCGCCCGCCACCGTCACCCGCGCCGAGAGCGTGGTGCCGCGGCACCTGCGGAAATATCTGACGCTCGACGATTTCGAAACGACGGCGCGGCGGCGGATTCCGAAATTTCTCTACGGCTACATCTCCGGCGGCGCCGAAACGGACGCCGCCGTGCGCGACAACCGCGACGCGTTCGACGAATACGGCTTCGTGCCGCGCGTGCTGCGGGACGTCTCCGGCCGCGACCAGACCACGACGCTGTTCGGCAAGACATACGCCTCGCCGTTCGGCATTCCGCCGATGGGCTCGTCGGCGCTGTGCGCCTATCGCGGCGACATCACGCTGGCGAAGGCGGCGAAAGCCGAGGACGTGCCGATGATCCTCAGTGCGTCCTCGCTGATCACGCTGGAGGACGTGCGGGCTGCGAACAACGCGGCATGGTATCAGGCCTATCTGGCGGGGCTGCCCGAGCGCATCGAACCGCTGGTCGACCGCGTCGCCGCCGCCGGCTACGACACCTTCGTCGTCACCGCCGACGTGCCGGTGCCGCCGAACCGAGAGAACAACATCCGCAACGGCTTTCAGGTGCCGCTCGCGATCACCCCGCGCGTGTTCTGGGACACGGTGACGCATCCGCACTGGCTGCTGGGCACCTGGGCGCGCACGGTGATGAACCACGGCATGCCGCATTTCGAGAACATGGACGCCAAACGCGGCCCGCCGGTATTGGCCAAGAATCTGATGCGCAACATCGGCGCCCGCGACCAGCTCGGCTGGAAGCATGTCGAACTGATCCGCAAGCGCTGGAAAGGCAAGCTGGTCGTGAAGGGCCTGGTCTCGCCGGCGGATGCCAGGATCGCGCGCGAGAGCGGCGTCGACGGATTGATGCTGTCCAACCATGGCGGCCGCCAGCTCGACTACACGATGTCCGGCCTGCGCACGCTGCCGGAAATCGCGGCCGAGGCCGGCGGCATGACCATCATGGTCGACGGCGGCATTCGTCGCGGCACCGACGTCATCAAGGCGCTGGCGCTGGGTGCGCATTTCGTCTGGATCGGCCGGCCGTTCCTCTATGCGGCCATCGCCGGCGGCGAGGCCGGCGTGCAGCGCGCGATCTCGCTGATGAAAGCCGAGATCGACCGCGATCTGGCGCTGCTCGGCATCCGCAGTCTAGCTGAGATCACGCCGGATCTGGTGCGGAAGTTTTGAGATTTCGTAGAATGGGTAGAGCGCAGCGATACCCATCAATGGCCGATTCGCAGCACTGATGCAGCACTGATGATGGGTATCGCTGCGCTCCACCCATCCTACGACTTTGCAATGACCATCTACCCGATCTTGAACTTGCTGTAGGCCTCTTTGGTCGCGATGATCACATGGGCTTCGCAGCCATTGGTGCGATGCGGGTCGCAGCGCTGCTCGTAATCCACTGAGGTCATCATGTCGATGAAGGCGGCGACGCTTGGGTAATAGACCAGCGCCAGATAGTCCCACCGGTTGCCGGCCTGCTCCCCGAGCGCGACCGCCTTCGCGTCGCCGGTCCACAGCAAGGTGCCGCCGCGGGCCTTGATCATCGGCACGGTCAGCGCGCTGTAGCGCAAGTAAGCATCCCAGCCCGAACCGTCGCCGTCCAGCGACCGCGCGCGAAACCGCATCAGATTGACCATCACCACCGGCGACTGCGGATCGAACTCCTGCAGGCCCTTCACGTTCAGCAAATCCACGGCCATCGACAATACCTCCCGGGCGATTCAGGGCATTGTAGCATTGCGCAGGCGGGACTTGTCGCGCACCCCAAATCTGGCACACCTTGGCGGACCGATATGACCCAGCCCGCGCAAACGCCGCCTGCCCTCCAGCCCGTCCGGTGGCTGAACAACCAGCCCTATCTGCTGCTCACCCTGACCTCGCTGTTCTGGGCCGGCAATATCGTGCTGGCGCGCCATGTCGCCGGCCACGTGCCGCCGCTGACGCTGTCATGCCTGCGCTGGATCGGCACCTTCCTGATCCTGCTGCCGTTCGCCTGGCCGCATCTGAAAAAGGACTGGCCGGTGCTGCGCGCGCACCTGCCGATGATGCTGACGCTGTCGGCGCTCGGCTTTGCCTACAACAACGCGATCTCCTACTGGGCGATGCAATATACCGAGGCGCTGAACGCGCTGCTGATCCAGTCGGCGGGGCCGCTGTTCGTGGCGCTGTGGTCGCTGGTGCTGTTCGGCGTCCGCCTGACCGGCGCGCAGCTCGCCGGCATCACCATCTCGCTGGTCGGCGTGCTCACCATCATCCTGCGCGGCGACTGGAGCGCGCTCGCCAGCATCAGCTTCAACCGCGGCGACCTGATGTTCGCAAGCTCGCTGGTATCGTTCGGGCTCTATTCGGCGCTGATGCCGCGCCGGCCGGTAACGCACGCGCTGTCGCTGATCTCGTTCACCACCTGCTGCGGCGCGATGATGCTGCTGCCGTTCTCGGTATGGGAATTCTCCACCGGCGCCACGCTGCAGATCGACCTGGTCTCGATGGCGACCCTGGGTTATGTCGTGATCTTTCCCTCCACGCTGGCCTACCTGTTCTTCAACCGTGGCATTGCGATGATCGGGCCGAATCGTGCGGCGCCGTTCTTTCATCTGGTGCCGATGTTCGGCTCGGCGATGGCGATCCTGCTGCTCGGTGAAAAGCTGAAACTGTTTCACCTGGTTGGCTATTTGCTGGTGCTGGCCGGCGTCGTGATCGCCTCGCGGCGGGCCTCGGCCAAGCCCGACATTTGAGGTGTGACGTTTGCGGCCATCTTGCCGCCTTCCACTTTGCGGCCGGGCAGGCTAGCGTGCCCCGTAATTCATCCCAAAAAGGTTCGAGGAAACGACCACATGATCGCAGGTTTCAAACGGTTCCGGCACGTCGCCGCCGCGGCGCCCCTGATGCTGGCACTGATCGCCACGGCATCCGCGCAGGCGCCCTACCCGAGCCGCAACATCACCCTGGTGCTGCCGTTCGCCGCCGGCAGCGGCACCGACACCACGACGCGCCTGATCGGCAAGGAACTCGGCACGGCGCTCGGCGTCAGCATGGTGATCGAAAACAAGGCCGGCGCCAACGGCTCGATCGCGGCCAGCTTCGTCGCGCGCGCCCCGGCCGACGGCTACACGCTGTTCGTGACCACCAACACGACGCATTCGGCCAACCCGTATCTGCTCAAGACCATGAGCTACGATCCGGTCAAGGATTTCACCCCGATCGCGCGCACCGGCGACCTGCCCTTCATGCTGGTGATTCACCCTGACATTCCCGCCAACAACGTCGCCGAGTTGATCGCGCTCGCCAAGAAGGAGCCGGGCAAATACTCCTACGCCAGCGGCTCTTCCTCGGCGATCGTCTCCGGTGCGACCTTTGCGCGGCTCGCCGGCATCGACCTGCTGCACGTGCCCTACAAGAGCTCGCCGCCGGCCCTGACCGACGTGATCGCCGGCCGCGTCTCGATGATGTTCATCGACGTTCCGACCGGCCTGCCGCACGTCAACGGCAAGGTGCTCAAGGCGCTCGCGGTCACCACCAAGAAGCCGTCGGCGCTGTTGCCGCACCTGCCGACCATGGACGCCACGGTGAAGGGGTTCGACATCACTTCGTGGCAGGGCTATCTCGGCCCGGCCAACATGCCCAGGGACATCGTCGTCAGGCTGAATGCGGAAATCCGCAAGATCATCGAGCGGCCCGATATCAGGAACCAGCTTGCCGAGCGCGGCATGGAAGCGTTTTCCGGCACGCCGGAAGAGTTCGACGCGTTCCTGAAGGAGCAGCTGGTGCTCTGGGAAAAGCTGATCGCGGATGCCGGGATCGAGAAGCAGTAGGGGCTGTCTTCCGTCATTGCGAGCCAACGGGTCGCGCGAATGCGCGCCCGATGACAGGCTCCGCGAAGCAATCCATATCTCCGCACGGGGATAGATGGATTGCTTCGTCGCTTTGCTCCTCGCAATGACGGCGGTGCCTAAAACGTGAAATGCCCGGCACGAGGCCGGGCATCATTATTTCGGTGACATGTTACGCGTGAAGGATCAGGCCGCGCGGACCTTGACCAGGAAGTCGTCGACGGCGCTGCGCAGCATGCCGGACTGGTTGTCGAGCTCGCGGGCGTTCGACAGCACTTCGGAGGCGGCCTTGCCGGTGGCTGCCGCAGCGGTGGTGACGCCGCCGATATGGGCGGAGATCTCGCTCGATCCGGCCGCTACCGACTGGATGTTGCGGGCGATCTCGCGTGTCGCGTCGCCCTGCTGATCGATCGCGGTCGAAATCGAGACGGTGATCTCGCTCATCTGCGCGATGGTTTCGGTGATGCCGCCGATCGAAGCGACGGCCTCGCTGGTGGAGGCCTGCATCGCCGCGACCTGTGCCGAGATTTCCTCGGTCGCCTTCGCGGTCTGGTTGGCCAGCGCCTTCACTTCCGACGCCACGACCGCAAAGCCGCGGCCGGATTCGCCGGCGCGCGCCGCCTCGATGGTGGCGTTGAGCGCGAGCAGATTGGTCTGCGCGGCAATCGAGTGGATCAGCTTGACGACTTCGCCGATC
>JAQSDT010000751.1 GCA_029946075.1 bacterium
TCTTCCTGCTCGGTTTCGGGCTCGGCCAGTTCGTGATGGGCCCGCTGTCGGACCGCTTCGGCCGCCGGCCGCTGCTACTCGGCGGCATGACGCTCTATTGTATCGCCAGCCTGCTCGCGATCGCCGCGCCCTCCTTCGAAACGCTGCTGCTGGCGCGGGCGCTGCAGGGCCTCGGTACCTCGGCCGCCCGCGTCATCGCCACCGCGATCGTGCGCGACTGCTACGCTGGCCGCCGCATGGCGAGCGTGGTGTCGCTGGCGATGATGGTGTTCATCGCAGTGCCGGTCGTCGCCCCCTCGTTCGGCCAGGCCGTGATGATGCTGACGCACTGGCGCGGCATTTTTGTCCTCCTGATGCTCTACGGGGTCGTGGCGCTGATCTGGAGCGCATTGCGCATGCCGGAGACCCTGCCTGAGGAGCGCCGCAAGTCGCTGGCGCTCGGGCAGGTGTTCGGCGCCTACCGCCAGACCGTGACCAACCGGCAAACGCTCGGCTATGCGCTCGCCGCCGGCGGCGTGCAGGGCTCGCTGTTCGCCTTCGTGTTCTCCTCGCAGCAGATCTTCACGGAGGTCTACAAGCTCGGTCATTACTTCCCGCTGGCATTCGCGGGCGTCGCGGTCGGCGTCGCCATCGCCGGTTTCATCAATTCGAGGTTCGTCGGCCGCCTCGGCATGCGCGTGATCTCGCACGGCGCGCTGGTCGGTTTTGCCGTCGTTTCCGCGATCATGCTGGTGGCGGCGAAAACCGATACGCTCGGCCTGCCGCTGTTCATGGCGCTGACGGCACTGATGATGTTCGGCTTCGGCCTGATGATCGCCAATTTCACCGCGCTCGCGATGGAGCCGCAGGGCCACATCGCCGGGACAGCCTCGTCGCTGTACGGATCGATCACCACGCTCGTCGGCATCGGCGTCGGCGTCACCATCGGCCAGGATTACGACGGCACGCTGGTGCCGTTTGCGACCGGCTTCTTCCTCTGCACGCTGGCTGCGCTCGGCGTGGTGCTGGCGGTCGAGAAGGGCCGGCTGTTCAGGACGCCCAAACCGGCGGTTTGACGCACACCCGGCTCAGCCTTCGGCCGCTTCCTGCTCCATGTCGCGGCCGGATATATCCTCGCCCTGCATGTTGGGGTAGTCGCGCTGCATTTCCCGCATCAGGAATTTTGCCGGAACGTCGTGATACGTTCCGCGGTCGTTGACATACTGCATGTAGGCGCGGCCCTCGCCGTCGAACGAATGCAGCAGTGCGTCGTTGTGGCCGTCGAAATCGAGCGGCGCAACGCCGATTTTCGCGCAGAGCGTGGCGTTGAAGGTCGGGGTCGCCTTGCGCCAGGCGCCATCGACATAAACCTCGGCAAAGCCGTGCCAGGTGAACAGGTCCGTCCCCATGCTCTGGCTCAGCTTCTCGGTAGTGAGATGGTTGCGCACATCGGCAAACCCGACACGCGCGGGAATGCCGTGGATCCGGCACGCCGCGGCGTAGAGCGCGGCCTTGCCGACGCAATAGCCGACACCGGCGGCGAGCACGCTCGATGCCCGGAACGTCTCGGGGGTACGCATATTCACATATGGGTTGTAGCGGATGCCGTCGCGCACCGCCTTGTAGAGAAGGCCGGCCTTCTCGCGATCGGTTGCGGTGGCGGGAACCGCGGCGGCCGCGAAATCGCGCACCGCCGGGTGGTCGCTGTCGATATATTCGCCGGGATCGGTGTAGAGGCGGCGGAGCGTGTCGGGCAATTCGTCGGACATGCCGCAGTGTAACAAGCGGCCGCGGCGCAATTCAAATCAATAATCGAAGGCCGCGGCCGACGATTAACCGGGCTGGGCTACGTTCCTGCGGATGATGTCCGAAAGCTGCGCCAGCAATTCGCGCAGCCTGGCATTCTCCTCGAGCAGCACGTGGGATTCATCGACCGGTTCGCGATGGCGGGACGACGGCTCGTCGCCTTGCAGCGCACTTTCCAGCAGCGAAAAGGCGTCGTCGGTCGGATTTACCCAGAATGAGGGGACGGCACGCCGGGCTGGCTTGATGGACAGCGGATGATCTACTCGCATGATGGATACTCCAGTTCAAAATGCTGAACACGCCCCCAGTCGCTGATCGCGATGCGAGATTGAAATGAGTCGGCTGGCGATTTTGCGACGAAAATGGGAACCGCGCCGAGGCGACCCCGGCGCCAAGGCGGCATGATTGCGGCGGCGCAAGCGCGAGGTGGCCGATCTCTACAGAACGAACGATGCCAGCTGGTAGAGCGCGTAGAGAACCTGCAGGCCCGTGAGAACAAGCGCAGCGATCATCAGATAGGAACCGAGGTGCATTTTTGTCTTGGACCAAACATTTCTTGCGGCCCGTGAGTGAAGGCCGAATCCGAATGAGCGACGCATCGGAAATGAATTTGCCCGGCAAATACTCCGCCGGACCTGGAAAGAAGGCTTCCGCCGCCGCGGAAGTGACGTCTCGTCACGAACCTCTTCTTGATCGGAGGTCTCTGTTCGACACCTGCTTCACGTACCGTAGAAGATCTTGATCCCCCACAGCACGACGACGATGGCCGTTATCAGCGTGGCCGCCGTCAATACACTTTCCAAGGAAGAAGCGACTCTCATACTAACTCTCCGCTTCCCAGCCCCGGGAATCGGTCTAGTTGATTCGTTAATTCTTCGGCAATTGCGCGCGGGTCTGGCGTCGCAAAGCTGTTCGCAGTTGTGGTTTGCCGGTCACACCGATGCGGCCACGCGCGAGCGGAACTCGCGCGGTAAAATCCTGTCAGACCGATATGGCTCGCACGCGATCAATCGCGCTCAACCGAAGGTGCGTAATACGTCGTCTGCACGGCGGCCATGCGCCGGTGCTCGGCAAGCGCGGCCAGCCGGTCGTATTCTTCCGCGACCTTGAGCAGGCGCCCTTGATCCTTCACGACATTGGCCGCGAGCGCCCGCGTCCGCTCCGCGCGCCGCCGCCAGTGTTCCGCATTGGCAAGGAAATCACTCATCGCTTCGCCCCTGAAAATATGATTTGGGCCCCCGCGCCCGCACAGATGAATGAATGCGCTGCGATGCGTCGGAAATTTGGCCCGATCCGATCCGTCGTGTGGCGGCACCGCGTCTCTTTTCGTCGATGCTGCGCCGACAAACATTTGCCGCCGACTCAACCGAAGAGATTTCCCCGAATTGCATCAAGCCAGCCTTGACCGGAAATGATCATGAGTATCGATTTTCCGCCGCCACGCGACGACGCCTTGGCCTTGTTGCCGCTGCTGGAAGAGGCCGAGAGGCTGCAGGAAACCCCGCCCTGCCGGGACACGGGCGACATCCTGCCGCTGCTGGAAGAGAATGCCCGGCTGCGCAAGCTGGCGGTCAGGCTCTCCAACCTGCTCGGCGATCTGCCGGAAGACGCGAACCGCAACTGCTGAATTCGCCTGGAGGGCTTACTTCGCCCCCGCCTTTTCCAGGATCGCAACCATGTCGCGATAGCCGCGGGCTTTCGCAAGCGCCAGCGGCGTCGCTCCCTTGCCGTCCGCCAGATTGACATTGGCCCCGGCCTCGACCAGCGCGCGCAGCGTGTCGGTGTGATTTTTCCCGCCGTCGCCGAGCACGATCGATTCGATCAGCGCGGTCCATTGCAGATTGTTGACGTGATCGAGCGGCGCCTTCGCCGATATCAGCGTCCGCACCACCTCGGCATGGCCGAGATGCGCGGCGGCAATCAGCGCCGTACCGTCGTAAATGCTGGTGACGGCCTTCGGATTGCCGCCGCCTTCGATCGCAATTTTGAGCATCGGCACGTCATTGGCGACCGCCGCAATCGTGATGATGTCATAGCGGTCGATCTCGAGCCGGTTCGGATCGGCGCCGAGCCGGATCAGCGCACGGGCGGCCTCATACTGCTTCTGATAGGCCGCGACATGCAGCGGCGTGCGCCGGCGCGCATCCACCGCTTCCTTGTTCTCGCCGGCCGCGACGCGCTTCTCGATGTCGGCGACATCGCCGCGGGCGGCTGCCGCATGCAGGCCGCCATAGGCGCGGAGTTCACTTTCGCTCGGCGCTATCTGTGCCGATGCCGGCAACGCAGCAAGGAGCGCGAAAATGGCAGCCATCAGCGTACGCATGTCAGGTCTCCGAGATCGCGCTCAGCGATATACCAACCACTTCCATTTGCCTCCCGCCCCTTCCGTCCCGGGCAACCCGAACCGCGCCGGCCCGGAACTCAACCACCCGGCGGAATTGATCCGGCACCGGGAGCAGATCATCACGCCCAGGAGCGATCAACCGTTAAAGCCGGAGGATGCCGCCGCAACGGTCCGTAACGCCAGAACTTTCGGACCTCGTCAGCGCGAGAGGCAGACTTCCGGAGCGGACGTTTCTCCCGACGTCGGCCTTTTTCCTTGCCTGCAATAATTGTTTGGGCGCAGAATTTGTTGTGCGGACAGCGTGGTCATAACAGGGTGGTCATAGGAGGAGGACAATGCGCGCGTTTCTATCAACTTTCGCCTTGCTCATTTCCCTTTCAACTACCGCAATCGGAGGCCCGAAAGAGGAAGCACTGCAAGTCGTCGAAAAATGGACGAATGCATTCACTGGTTCCGACGTCGATGGCATCGTGAAACTCTACGCGGCCGATGCGGTGATGATCGGCACCGGCAGCAAAGCGCTCATCGCTTCGCAAGAAGGAATACGCAAGTATTTTGACGATGTTTTTCGCAGCGGAAAATATACTCCGGCGCTCGGCGAACATTCGGTCTTGCAAATATCGGATACGGCCGTCGTCGTGACCGGCTTCGACACGATTGTGGGCGTCAGGGCCGACAAGCCGGTAAATCTGGCGGGGCGCGATACGTTCGTCATTACCAAACGTGACGCGGCTTGGCAGATCGTCCATTTCCACAGGTCGGCAACGCCGAACTGAACGCCAGGACCTAACTGAACGCCAAGGCCGAACTGCTCGCTCAATTCGAACCTGGCAGGTCGCCCGGTTTTGATTGCGCCGATGTGCAGTGCGGCTGAGCGGGTACGGGCCCTCATCCCGGCTTCCTGCACGGCGCAACAAATGCCATGACACCCAACCACCGGGTTTCGGTGGCTGAGACGGTGCTTGGCCTTGAAGATGCTCGGGAAAGAAGGCAAAAAGCCTAATGAAAACATGGTCGGAGTGGCAGGATTCGAACCTGCGACCCCTGCGTCCCGAACGCAGTGCTCTACCGGGCTGAGCCACACTCCGACTAAGAACGCGGCTTATAGCCTCCGGTTTCGGCGACCGCAAGCAGCCGAATTGAGGAAATTAATCACAGTGATTGTTGGCCTGAAAACCCCTATTTTGCCCGCTGGCGAGGCTGCGGTGGCGGCTGCCGCGCGGGTTTTTGCCGAAGGCGGCCTGGTCGCGTTCCCGACCGAGACCGTTTACGGCCTCGGCGCGGATGCCACCAATCCGGCGGCGATCGCCCGCCTCTACCAGGCCAAGGGCCGGCCGGCCTTCAATCCCCTGATCGCCCATGTCGGCGACCTCAAAGCCGCCCGGCGCATCGCCCGGTTCGACGCGCCGGCAGAGGCGCTCGCCGAGGCGTTCTGGCCCGGTCCGCTGACGCTGGTGCTGCCGAAGGCGCCGGGCTGCGCCGTGGCGGACCTTGCCACCGCGGGCCTCGATACCGTCGCGATCCGCATCCCCGCCCACCCCGTCGCGCGTGAAATCCTGCGCGCATTCGGCGGCCCGGTGGTGGCGCCCTCGGCCAACCTCTCGGGGCATGTGTCGCCGACCACCGCCGCGCATGTGCAGAGCGATCTGGCGGGCCGGATCGACCTGATCGTCGACGGCGGCGCGGTCGAGGTCGGCGTCGAATCCACCATCGTCGGCTGTTTCGATGAGCCGATGCTGCTGCGTCCTGGCGGCCTTGCCCGCGCCGAGATCGAGCGCGTGCTCGGCCGCGCGTTGAAGCAGCCGCCGGCGGACGCGACAGGCGACAGCGGCCAGCCGCTGGCGCCGGGCATGCTGGCCTCGCATTATGCGCCCCGCGCGCGCGTGCGGCTCAACGCCACCAGCCTCAAGGCCGGCGAGGCGCTGCTGGCCTTCGGCCTCGGAGCAATTTCGGGAATTGACGGCGCTTCCACAGTGATGAATCTGTCTGAACGCGGCGACGTCGATGAGGCCGCCGCCAATTTGTTCGGCTACCTACGCGCGCTCGACGCAAAAGGCGCGCACACCATCGCAGTGATGCCCATTCCGCAACACGGGCTGGGTGAAGCCATCAACGACCGGCTGCGCCGCGCAGCGGTCGGGCGGGAATGAAAGAGCAAGAAGATGAACATCGTCCAGGGAAATGTTCCGCCGCTGCCGCCAGAACTGGTCGCGAAGTTTCGCGCCATCGTCGGCGACAAATACGCCTTCACCGATGCGGCCGATATCGCGCCTTACGTGACCGAGGAACGCGATCTCTTTCACGGTCGCTCGCCGCTGGTGCTGCGGCCGGGCACGACGGCCGAAGTGTCCGCGATCTGCAAGCTCGCCAGCGAACACAAGATCGCGCTGGTGCCGCAGGGCGGCAATACCGGACTGGTCGGCGGACAGACGCCGCATCATGGCGAGGTCGTGGTCTCGATGCGGCGGCTCGACAAGATCCGCGAGGTCGATGCGGCTTCCAACACCATGACCTGCGAGGCCGGCGTGGTGCTGCAGATCGCGCAGCAGCGCGCGGCGTCGGTCGATCGGCTGTTTCCGCTCTCGCTCGGCGCCGAAGGCAGCTGCACCATCGGCGGCAACCTCTCCACCAATGCCGGCGGCACCGCGGCGCTGGCTTATGGCGTGGCGCGCGAGATGGCGCTCGGGCTCGAAGTCGTGCTCGCGGACGGGCGGATTCTCAACGGCCTGTCGAAGCTGAAGAAGGACAATACCGGCTACGACCTTCGCAACCTCTTCATCGGCGCCGAGGGCACGCTCGGCTTCATCACCGCGGCGACGCTGAAACTGTTTCCGAAGCCGCGCGCGGTGGAGACCGCCTATGTCGGCCTCAAATCGCCGGCCGAGGCGCTAAAGCTGCTGTCGATCTCGCAGAACGAGGCCGCCGGCAGCCTCACCAGCTTCGAACTGCTCGCCGACATCGCGGTCGATTTCAGCCTGCGCCACGGCATCGACATCCGCGATCCGCTTCAAAGCAAGCATCCCTGGTACGTGCTGATGGAATTGTCGTCCTCGCGCGACGACGCCCGTGCCGCGCTGGAATCGATCCTCGCCAAGGGCATGGAAGAAGGCATCGTCGACGATGCCGTGATCGCCGCGAATCTGACGCAGCGTTCGCAGTTCTGGAAACTGCGCGACGAGATGTCGGCCGCGCAGAAGCCGGAAGGCGGCTCGATCAAGCACGACATCTCGGTGCCGGTCGCGGCCGTGCCCGCATTCATCGAGGAAGCCAACGCGGCGGTCGTCAAGCTGATCCCGGGCTCGCGCCCGGTGCCGTTCGGCCATCTCGGCGACGGCAACATCCACTATAATGTCAGCCAGCCGGTCGGCGGCAACATGGCCGATTTCCTCGCGCGCTGGCACGAGGTCAACGAAGTCGTATTCGCGATCGTGCTGCGGATGGGCGGATCGATCTCCGCCGAGCACGGCATCGGCGTGCTCAAGCGCGACGAACTGCCCGACGTAAAGGACAAGGTCGCGATCGAGCTGATGCGCGGCATCAAGGCGATGCTCGATCCGCACGGCATCATGAACCCCGGCAAGGTGCTGTGACGGAAACTCAGACCAGGCCTGTTCCCGCGCTCGATATCACCGATATCGTCGACACCGACGTCGCCACCGTGATCGCGCTGTGGCATGCCTGCGGATTGACGCGGCCGTGGAACGATCCGGCCTCCGATATCGCGCTGGCCCGCCGCGAGCCGAACTCCACCATCCTGATCGGGCGCGACAATGGTGCGATCGTCGCCACCGCCATGGTCGGCTATGACGGCCACCGCGGCTGGGTCTATTACGTCGCGACCGATCCGGAACGCCGCGCCAAGGGCTATGGCCGTGCGATCATGAACGCCGCGGAAGACTGGCTGCGCGCCGCCGGCATTGCCAAGCTGCAACTGCTGGTGCGGCCGGAAAACTCCGGCGTCGCCGCATTCTACAATTCGATCGGCTTCGGCGAGCAGAAAATCCTGTTCTTCACCAAATGGCTCGACGGCCGCGAGCCGCCGCGCTGAGCCCAAGGGCCTTCATGAGTCCGGGTGCGATGACGGAAAAAATCCACTTCTTCGTCGCCGAATACGACGCCGCGATGCGGATCGGCAGCGGCCTTGTCGATGAGGGCAAGGACATCGAGGTGCTGGAATTGCCGGTCGATCGGGCGCTGCCGATGATTTAGGACGGACGCATCGCGGACGCCAAAACCATCATGCTGCTGCAATATGCGGCGCTGAGTATATTCGCGAAGTGATCCGCGCCTTGGCCCGCTAGATCGCCTTGGCGGCCACGCTGGCGGAAGCAATAATCTCGCGCCTGACACGCTCATCCCTGACGGCGCGCGCCATCGCGGCGGCACCCGACAGCACAGCGAGCAGGGCCAAGGCGCGCTCGCGCGCATTGGCGCCGCGGAAGCCGCCGGCCAGTGCAGCTACCAGCGCTTCGAGTTCGGCCTCGTACACCGCGCGCGTAGCATCGTCGGCACGCGCGACGTCCTGCGAAAAACTCGGCAGCCCGCAGGCCTCATCGAGGCCGACCTGCATACGTTCGCCGAGGTAGAAGTCGATGAACGGCTCGCGCCAGTTACGGCCATGCTGCTGCTGCAACGCCAGCACGCCGTTGCGCAGCATTGCAAGACCCTCCGACACCACCACGCGAAACGCCTCCGCCTTTGAGTCGAAATGGGCATAGAACGCGCCCGACGTCAGCCCGGCGCCCTTGGCGAGCGCGTCGACGCCGGCGCCACCGAACCCGCCAGTGCGAAAGCCACGCCCGGCAGCGTCGACCAGCCGCTGCCTCGCATCGCCATCACTGTTTTTCGGTCGCGCCATCGGCCCACGCCTTCCTTTCAGTAACGATCGTTATATTATTCTTGACAACATAACGATCGTTATGTTCTTTGGATAACGATCGTTATCTAGCGATTGCCAGGCCGGCCACAACGGGCGGCCGGCAGCCCCTGTTGGAGATTCCCATGCCAATCCAGATCATCGTTCCCGAAGGCGTCCTGACGCCGGCCGCGGAGGCCGAGGCGTTCCGCAAGCTGACCGAATTGTTGCTGCGTCTCCACGGCCTCACCGGCAACAGCTTCATGACGCCGAACGTCATCGGTGAAGTGACGGTGGCGCCGAAGGGCCGCACTTTCTCGGGCGGCAAACCGACAGAGATCGCGATTTTCGAGCTGAAGGTGCCGTCCTTCGTCCTCCCCACCCAGGAACTGAAAGACGCCTGGATTTCGGAAGGCACAGGAATCATCGAGGAGGCCACCGCCGGTCGCATCAAGCGCCAGAACATCTATTCGAGTGTCAGCTATGCGGTCGAAGGCGCCTGGGGGATCGGCGGCAAGGCCTACAGCAATGCCGAACTAGGATCGGCGGTCGCTGCCGCCGCGGCCTGAGCGCTTGCATCCAACACAGTCACGTCGCCGCGTGCGGCGTGACTAATTCGCGCGATCGGAACCGCCGATGCTGGATGCGGCCGCTAGAACAACGAACCTTGATCGTCGTCCTCCGGCGCCGTCGCAGCGACCTTGCGCGCCGCTTTCTTCGCCGGCTTCGGCTCCTCCGCCGCACGCTCCTCCGCCGTGATCGGCAGCAGCAATTGTTCGTCGTCATTGACGACGCGATTGACGCGCGTCGAAATCTCGTGCCAGGCGAACTCGCCCACATCAGGCCCGCGCAGCAGCGGCATCACCTCGTCGGCGCCGGCGGCGCGGCCGTCGAGCCAGCGCTCGAAATCCCCGGGCGCGATGGTGACGGGGACGCGGTGATGCAGCATGGCGAGGTCGGGGCTCGCGGCCGCGGTGATGATGGCGACGCCGTCGGTCTCCTCGCCGTTCGGTCCCATCCAGGTCTCCGACAGCGCGGCAAATGCGATCGGCGCGCCGTCGCGGCGATGGATGAAGAACGGCCGTTTTCGGCCGCCGGAGTCCTGCCATTCGTAATAGCCGTCCGCCGGGATCAGGCAGCGCCGCCGCTTGATGGCGTTCTTGAACGCCGGCTTTTCCCGCACCGTCTCCGACCGCGCGTTGATCAGGAGCGTAAATTTACGGGGATCCTTCACCCAGGCCGGAACCAGCCCCCAGCGCATCAACCGGAAGTGACGCCCGCCATTTTCCAGAATGACGACCGGTACGGGTTGTGTGGGGGCAATGTTAAATCTCGGCGGGAAGTTCGGCTGTTCGATGTAGCCGAAGACCTGCCGGATCGCCGCCGGGGGTGACGTAATTACGAAACGTCCGCACATTATCTAACCCAAATAGGTATCTGTTTAAGCGGTTTTAACTCCGTATGTTAACAGTGGAACGGATGAGCTCAACGGCCGCCATAGGGGTGCGATCCGATCGCCCGACACCGCCACCGACGGGCCACATTGACGAGGCTCGCGCGGCGCAGCTGAAGGCTGCCAACATCAACCCGCGGACCGGTCTCGCCACCGACTACCTCAACCACTTCAACGAAGCCGTCATGCTGCTCGAGATGATTCCGGACATGCCGGAATGCGCAGAGGATTTCCTGACCTGGAGCCCGCTGTCCTACGCCGAGCATTTCTGGGCCTCCAACTTCAAGGCCCGCGACCTCGCCATCGAGGCTTATGAATGCGCCGACCCCAAAGTCCGCGCCGACTTCGACAGCATCACCAGCGCCATGACCTCGATCCTGTCGGCGGTCAGCGATGCCATGCGAAAGGTCACCCAGGACAAGACCCGCGCCACGCTGGCCGAACAGGCCACCGGCTGGGTCAAGCCGCTGGTGATGCAGGCCGGCGGCGTGATCAACGGCGCAGCCGAGGGCGACGTCGACAACATCATGGCGGCCAACTGACGGCATGACGCCCGATCGCCCCCAACTCGCCGTGAGCGGCGCGATCTTTCGCGACGGCAAGGTGCTGCTGGTCCGCCGCTCCCGCTCGCCGGGCAAAGGCTTCTACTCGTTCCCGGGCGGCCGGGTCGAATTCGGCGAATCCCTGCACACCGCCCTCCACCGCGAGGTCGACGAGGAAACCGGCCTCCGGATCGAGATTCTGGGCCTCGCCGGCTGGCGCGAGGTGCTGCCCGGGGCCGGCAGTGGCGGCGGCCATTACCTGATCATGTCGTTCGCCGCCCGCTGGACCGCCCGGGAGCCGGTGCTGAACGACGAGCACGACGACTTTAAGTGGCTGGCTCCCGATGCGCTCGGCGACCTCAAGGTCACCGGCGGGCTCCAGGAGGTCATTGACGCCGCCCGGAAGCTGGTCTGAACCGGTCGTTTCCGGGGGATCGCGCCTTGCCTCGGGCGTATTGAGGGGGCATATCGGGCGGGTTCTGGACAAGCGATGCTCAAGCACCTCCTCGCCGCCCTCATTCTCATCTCGGCCTGCCATCTGGCCCCCGCGCGGGCACAGGATGCCGCTGCGCCGTTCGATGCCGATTTGCAGCGGCTGGCGGAGATCCTCGGTACCCTGCATTATCTCCGGGGCATCTGCGGCACCAATGAAGGCGCCAAATGGCGCAACGAGATGCAGGCGCTGGTCGACGCCGAAACCCCCTCCGGCGAGCGCCGGGCCCGCATGATCGCCGGTTTCAACCGCGGCTATAACGGCTTTCAGCAGACCTATCGCACCTGCACGCCGGCAGCGTCCGTGGCGATCCGCAGGTATATCGAGGAAGGCTCGAAAATCTCACGCGATCTCACCGCGCGCTATGCGAACTAAGATGATGGACGCGATCTATTTCGACCTCGACGGCACGCTGACCGACCCCAAGCCGGGCATCACCCGGTCGATCAAGTACGCGCTGCAGAAGCTCAACCGGCCGGTGATCCCGACCGAGGACGAACTGACCTGGTGCATCGGCCCGCCGCTGCGCGCCAGCTTCGTCCGCCTGCTCGGCGGCGAGGATTCCGCCGATCGCGCCGTGGCGCTGTACCGCGAGCGGTTCTCCGATATCGGCCTTTATGAGAATGGACTTTATGACGGGATCGGCGACGCGCTGACGACGCTGCGCGCTTCCGGCCACCGGCTGTTCGTCGCCACCAGCAAGCCGCACGTTTTCG
>JAQSDT010000752.1 GCA_029946075.1 bacterium
GAATGTCGCCAGATACGTCTCGATGCTGCGCGCGGCGGCGAGATATTTCGGATCCTTCCACAGTGCATAGGCCTGGCTGTATTGCCTGAGATACTGCGCCTGGAACGAAATGATCTTTTCGAAATGCAGCTTGGTCCACGAGCCGCCTTCGGAATATTGATACACGCCGCCCCAGACCGGATCGATCAGGCCGATCGCGGCATCCAGTGTCTGCCGCGCGCGCTTGATGGCCGTCGCATCGCCGGCCTCGGCGCGGGTGATGGCGAAATCCATGCTGTCGGCGTCGATGAATTTCTGGTTCTCGCCCCAGCCGCCGAGTTTCTCTTCATAGGATTCGTCGAAATTCTTCGTCAGCGCCGCGCGCGCTTCCTTGTTCAGGAAGGCCGTTTCCGACGGCTTCACGTCGAAGGCTTCGCCGACCGACGGGCCCGGCGAGGGATCGTCGATGATCGCCTTGAGCAGCGCCTGCATCCGTTCCGGCTCGATATAGCCGCGGACCTTGGCGATCTCGGTGCCGTCGGGGCCGAACACGATCGTCGCCGGCCAGCCCCAGTCGCCGTAGCGGCTCGACAGATCGGGATTGGCGTCCTGATCGACGCGCACCGGCAGATATTTCTCGGACAGCAGTTCCTGCACCTTGGGATCGGCGTAGGTGGTCTTTTCCATCACGTGGCACCAATGGCACCACACCGCTTCGAGATCGAGAATGACGAAGCGCTTCTCGGCCGCCGCGCGGGTGAACAAATCGTCGCTCCACTCGCTCCATTTCGGGCCGTCGGCCGCGAACGATGGCGGAGCCGCGAGGGTAGCGAGGACGAAGGCGGCAATGCGGACGAGTTTCATGGCGGCTCCCGGAAGTGCTGGCGTTCTGCCAGCTACGTTCGCGGCGATGGCCCGGCTCAGCTTTTCCGCGATGTCACGGCATTGTGAGGGCGGGCGTCAGGTCGACTTGTCGGGATGGCCGGCGGCATTCACCAGCACCCGGTCCAGCGAAGCGGCGCCGGGACCTGCGATCGCCAGCCACATGAAGGCGGCGAAATAGGTCATCTCCTCGTAGCCGAGCAGGGTTTCCAGCGAATCGACGTCGGCCCATTTCGCCGACTTGATGGCGACCAGCATCACGACCGCCAGCATCGCCGCCGGGATTCGCGTGAACAGGCCGAGGATCAGCAGCAGCCCGCCGAAGAATTCGACGCCCGAGACGAACGGGGTGAGGATTTTCGGGAACGGGATGCCCCAGCCGATGAAGTTCTCGGTTACCTGCGGCAAATTATTGAGCTTGCCCCAGCCGGTCATCATGAAGGTGTAGCCGACGATCAGCCGCATGATCAGCGGGCCGGCCCAGGAGAAATACGAAGCGATTTGTGCGGGCAACAGAATAAGCAGGTTGACGAAAGGCTGCATACGATCCCCCCTTTAAATACCCTTGGCGACCCGGGCCGCTTCTTGCGGTCCCTTCAATCCAGTACGCGCGGAAACGGCGCGGCCGCCGGTGGCGGCAATTGTGGTCCTGACAGCCATTTCGAAACGGCCGGGCCGCTTGTTACGGGTCTCAACCGAAATTTTGCAGTGCGGGGAAGGTTTCCAGCAGCCAGATACTGACATTGGTGACGGCGCCGGTCAGGAAGCCGATGCCGGTGACGATCATCAGCACACCCATGACGCGTTCCACGGTGGCGAGGTGACGCTTCATCCGCGCAAATAGCGAGGAGAATTGTTCGATCATGAACGCCGCCAGCAGGAACGGAATGCCGAGCCCGGCCGAATAGACCGCCAGCAGGCCGGCGCCCTTGGTGACCGTGGCTTCCGCCGCCGCGATCGACAGGATCGCCGCCAGGATCGGCCCGATGCAGGGGGTCCAGCCGAAGGCGAAGGCGAGGCCCATGACATAGGCGCCCCACAGGCCGACCGGCTTGGGCGCCGTCATTCGCCCCTCGCGCATCAACAGGCCGATCCGGGTCAGGCCGAGGAAATGCAGGCCCATGATGATGATGATGATGCCGGCCACGATGGAGAGTTCGGCCGACCAGGCGCGGATCAGGCCGCCGACGAGGGAGGCGCTGGCGCCGAGCGCCACGAACACCGTGGAGAAACCGAGTACGAACATCAGCGCCGAGGCCATCACGGCCCGCTTGGATGCCTGCGTCGTCTCGTCATTGGCGACATGCTCGATGGTCGCGCCGGTCAGATAGATCAGATAGGGCGGCACCAGCGGCAGCACGCAGGGCGACAGGAAGCTGACGAGACCGGCAATCAGGGCCGCCGGGATGGAAACATCGTTCATTGCATGACCTTCGAGAACCGCCGCAAGGCATAGCGCCGTAATGACCTGTACGAAACAGGCATTGCGGAAGTTTCGCCGCGTTCCGGCTCAACTCCGGTCACAGAGCCGTGTCCGGGACGCCGAAATGGCCTCGCCGGTGAAACAGAGGCTGCTATGATCGCGTATGGCGGGTATCAAGCCCGCGAACCCGGACCCCGCATGCGCCTCGGCATCCGCACCGCCATATCCGCCCTCGTCCTGACGTCGATCGCCGTCAGCGCCGTCGGCGTGCATTTGCTGTGGTGGCGGACCGCCCACCAGGTCAGTCAGACCTTGGCCGAAACCATCAACGACCAGATCGTGTCGGCGGTCGGCGACGAACTGCAGTCGCTCACCGGGGAAGCCCGGTCGTCGCGCATTGCCCTGCGGACGCTGCTGACCGAGAAGGTGATCGACATCAACGACGCCCGGAAGCGCGAACTGGTGCTGGTGTCGCAATTGCGTTCGCAGCCGACATTGTCCTGGGTAGCGTTCGCCAAGCCCGACGGATCGTTTTCCGCAGGGCACAAGCGCGGCGGCTCCGGCATCGACATGCTCGAGATCACCGTCCCCGACCGCAAGCTGCGGATCGACAAATACGACTATGCCGACCGCGATCTGCGGCTGCTCGACAGCCGGGTGCAGGACACCACCTATTCCGTCCTCGATCAGGAATGGTTTCGCGAGGTCATCGACTCCAGCGACGATCACTGGTCGACGCTGAATTCGCACCCCAACGGCGACCGTCCGGCGGCGGTGTTTTCCGCGCCGATCGATATCGACGGCAAGCGCGCCGGCGTGCTCGCCATCATCATCGAACTGACCCGGGTTTCGAACTTCCTGTCGCAGCTCACCATCGGTAAATCAGCGGGCGCCTTCATTCTCGCCCGTGACGGTGCGCCGATCGCCGTGCCCGACCGGCACGCCGACGAGCTGACGCCGGTCAAGACCGATCATCCGCTGTTTCCGGTCGCGGTCGAGGCCATCAGGGGCGCCGGCAGCGCCTATGATCCCGGCGAGGGACAGCCTTACAACACCACGGTGAAGCAGGACGGCAAGGCCTACCAGGCGGTGCTGACGCCGATCTCGTTCCCGGGCTGGTCGCTGGTGACCGTCGTGCCGGAGTCGGAATTTCTCGGACCGGTGCAGACGACGATCCGCAACCTTTTGATCGGGCTTGCGGTGCTGATCGTTTTCGCCGGGCTGTTGTCGGCCTGGCTGGCGCAGCGCCTGATCGCCGCGCCCCTGATCAAGGTGGTCAACGAGATCAGGCATGTCGAACGCTTCGACCTCGACAAGGTCGAGCGCCATCCCTCGCGGCTGGCCGAAATCGAGAACCTCTCCACGGCCATCGGCGACATGGCGCAGGGGCTGGCAGCGTTCCGGAAATACATTCCGGCCGATCTCGTCAAGCGCCTGATCAGCGACGGCAACGGCGCACGGCTCGGCGGCGCGGTGCGGCCGATGAGCGTGATGTTCATCGATCTGGCCGGGTTCACCGGCATGTCGGAGCGGCTCGGCGACCGCATCATCCCGCTATTGTCGCGCTATTTCGACGGCGTCTCGGCGCAAATCCAGAAACATAACGGCACCATCGACAAGTTTCTCGGCGATGCCGTGATGGCGTTCTGGGGCGCGCCGGCGGCCGATCCCGATCATGCCGCCGATTGCTGCCGCGCGGCGCTGGCCTGCCAGCGCGCGGTCGCCGAAGCCGGGCTCACCGACGATCACGGCAAGCCGGTGAAGATCCGCATCGGCATCAACTCCGGTGACATGCTGGTCGGCAATATCGGCTCGGAGGTCCGGCTGAACTACACGGTCATCGGCGATGCCGTGAACATCGCGAGCCGGCTGGAAAGCACCAACAAGAGCTATGGCTCGACCATCATCATCGGCCCGGAAACCCGGCGGCTGGCCGGCGACCGCATCGTGGTTCGTGAACTCGACCGGCTGGCGGTCTATGGCCGCGCCGGCGGCCTGCAGATCTACGAACTGCTCGGCATGGCTGACGAGGGCGAAGGCAAGCCCGACTGGGTGGCGAGCTACGAGGCCGGTCTCGCCGCCTGGCGCGCCGGCGATTTCCCGGCCGCGATCGGCGCCTTCGAGAAGGTGCTGGAGCTCCGCAAGGACGACGCGGCGTCATCGCTGATGATCGAGCGCTGCAGGGATCAGATCGCAAATCCTTCGGCCGAGGATTGGGACGGCACGTCGGTGGCGCGAACCAAATAGTCCTTCGCGCGCTTGCTTGCATCGCTTCGGCGTTTGACCAAAGATGCGGATGCCAGCCGCGCCCTGCGGCGCTCACCGGGAAGACCGCTCGCCTTGAAAGTTCTGCTGACTCACGTGCCGCAGGCCCGCGCCCAGTATTACGGCGCGCGCAGCCTGGAGGGATTGCAAGCCATCGCGCAGGTGAAGCTGCACGAAGCCGATGACGCGCTCGATGTCGCAGGCCTGATCGAGGCCGCCGGCGATGTCGATATTATCGTCGCCGACCGGCTCACCGGCGGACCTGCCGCGATATTTTCCAGGCTGCCGAAGCTGCGCGCCTTCGTTCGCTGCGCGGTCGATATCCGCAACGTCGATGTCGGCGCGGCGTCCGCCGTTGGCGTCCTCGTCACGCAAGCCGGTCCCGGCTTCGTGCAGTCGGTGGCGGAACTCGCGCTCGGCTTCATGGTGGATTTGTCGCGCGGCGTTTCGCGCGCGGCGGCGGACTATCACGCCGGGCGCAAGCCCGGGATCGTGATGGGGCGGCAACTCGCGGGCAGTCGCGTCGGGATCATCGGCTACGGCAGCATCGGGCGGTATCTTGCCGGGATCGCGGGGGTGCTCGGCATGGAAATTCTCGTCGCCGATCCCTTTGCGACGATCGAAGAGCCGGGGATTCAGCATGTCCCGCTGGACGATCTCCTCGGGCGTTCCGACTATGTCGTGTGCCTCGCGGTCGCCAACGAGAAGACCGAAAACATGATCGGGCAGGCGGCGCTGGCGCGCATGCCGCCGCACGCCTTCTTCATCAACCTGTCGCGCGGCAGCCTCGTCGACGAGGCGGCGCTGACCGCGGCGTTGCGTGAAAATCGCATCGCAGGCGCGGCGATGGATGTCGGCCGCGCGCTCGACCAGATGCCGACGCCGGAAGTCGCACGATTGCCGAACGTGATCGCAACGCCGCATATCGGCGGCCTGACGCCGCCGGCAATCGAGAGCCAGTCGCTGGAAACCGTGCGGCAGGTCGAAAAGATCATGGCCGGCGAAGCGCCGGTCGGCGCGGTGAACGCTGCAGAATGGACGCGGCGTCCTTGACCGCCGGGATGGCGGATGTAACCGTGACGCTTCCAGGATAATCCGCGCAACGCGGCAAAAAGCAAAAACGGAAACGCGCCCGATGCGGCTCCCCTTCTTCTACGGCTGGCTGATCGTGGCGGTGACGTTCGTCACCATGGCGATCGGCGTCAATGCGCGGACCGCGTTCTCGCTGTTCTTTCCGCCCGTGATCTCCGAATTCGGCTGGGACCGCGGCGTCACGGCGGGGGCCTTCTCGTTCGGCTTCATCATCTCCGGCATCGTCAGCCCGCTGATCGGCCGGATGATGGACCGGTTCGGTCCGCGCGCGGTGATGGAACTCGGCGTCGCGCTCATGGGCGCCGGCATGCTGCTGGCGCCGCTGACGACACAGCCCTGGCATCTCTACGGGACGCTCGGCGTACTCGTCGGCGCGGGCAGCGTCTGCCTCGGTTATTCCGGCCAGTCGCTGTTCCTGCCGAACTGGTTCATCCGCCGCCGCGGCCTCGCCATCGGCATTGCCTTTGCCGGCGTCGGCATCGGCTCGATGGCCCTGCTGCCTTGGGTGCAATATGTCATCGAGCAGACCGGCTGGCGCGCCGCCTGCACCGCAATGGGCATTCTCATCCTCGTCCTGCTGGCGCCGATCAATCTGTTGCTGCGCAAGCGGCCCGAGGACATCGGCCTGCTGCCGGATGGCGATGCCGCGCCGACCGCGACATCGGCAAGGCCGGTTTCGAATGTGGTCGATCCCGTCTGGGCCAATACCGACTGGACGTTGCGGCTCGCGCTGCGCACCGCGCGGTTCTGGTGGATCTCGCTCGGCTATTTCAGCGGCCTGTACATCTGGTACGCGGTGCAGGTGCACCAGACCAAGTTCCTGCTCGACATCGGCTTCAGCTCCAGCGTTGCGGTGTGGGCGCTCGGAATCGTCAGCCTGCTCGGCATTCCCGGCCAGATATGGCTCGGGCATCTGTCCGACCGGATCGGTCGCGAGTGGATCTGGGCGATCAGCTGTCTCGGCTTTGCGATCTGCTATGCGGCGCTGATCGCATTGAAATTCTCGGCCGTGCTGCCGCTGGTCTATCTCATGATTTTCGTGCAGGGCGCGCTCGGCTACGGGCTGACGTCGGTGATGGGTGCGATCGTGCTCGAGATCTTCCAGGGCAAACAGTATGGCAGCATCTTCGGCACCATCATGCTGGCGGCGCTGGCCGGCGGCGCCGCCGGTCCGTGGGCGACCGGATTTCTGTTCGATCTCACCGGCACCTACACGCTGGCCTTTGCCGTCGGCATCGCGGTCAGTTTCTTGTCGGCGTTTGCGATCTGGCAGGCGTCGCCGCGCAAGGTGAGGGCGGTTGCCGGCCAGTTGCACCGTGTGCCGGCGCAGGGCGGCGGCTAGCGACGTCTATCTGGCGCCGGTCTCGACATCGAATGTCTTGCGCAGCACTTCGGTGCCGTCGCGCATGACGCGATAGGTCGCGGTGTAGATGCCCGCGGACCAGGCCGGCTCGGTGCGCTTCCGCCCGGTCGAGATCAGGAATTGCGCCTTGTCCGCATCCAGCGCAGCCGGATTGTAGGCCGCAAACGGCGCACCGTCGGGACCTTGCACCGAGAGGAATTGCTGGTCACCGGTCTGCAGGCCGATGGTCCTGACATAGGCGACCAGCGCGTCGGAGTTCGGCATCACCGCAATGCTCGCAGCTTTCCCCGATTCGACGAGATCCATGGTGGGGTTGATGCCGGTGAAGCCGAAATCGATGATCTCACGCGGCCGGTATTGCATCTGATTGACCAGCGCCGCCGCCCACAGCGAACGGCCGCCGCCGCAGGAATCTTCCGATGCGCCATAGGCAAAGGGATCGACGGCCTTGCCGCGGTATCTCACCGTGAAGTGCAGGTGAAAAAATTCTGTGTCGCCGGACAGGCCGACCAATCCTATCGGTTGTTCTGTCGCGATCCGGTCGCCCGGCTTGATGCGAACGCTGCCCTTGGCCATGTGGCAATATTGCGTGCGCCAGCCGCCGTCATGCTCGATCACGGCGCCATTGCCGCACTCCTTCCCGGCGACGGCCGCCTTGCCGACGATCCTTACCGAGACATCTTCCATGTCGTTCCGCATCCCGACGACGCGGCCGGGCGCGGCGGCGAGCACTTCCACGCCCTGTCTCTGAATTTCGAGATTGCGGATGCGAATGTCGGTGCCGTCATGACCATTATAGGTGCGCGCGCCACACCGGAAATCGCGCGCCTTTTCCGAAGTGTCGTGATCGAGATAGTTCTGCACGAAGCAGTTCACGCCGGGCTGGCACCTGATCGGCAGCGCCAGCGAAATGACATCCTCCGTCTTCGCGTGGCTTGCGGCGGCAAGAGCCAGCAATGCGAGCGGCAGGAATGTGCGAAGCGCAGAAGGCATGATGCGATTGTAGCGAGGCGGGCGTTGTTGCGCGAGCGCGGATATTTTCGCCTATGCCGTTGCAATCCCCATCGCGCGCTGCAGATCCACGATCGCGCGCAAAAAACTGTCCGACGGGGTGGTCTCGGGATCGATCAGGCGGTGCAGGCGAAAACCGTCTTCCAGCGCCAGTACCACCGCGCCGGCCCAGCCCGGATTGAGAATGGTAGTTCTCCGGGCATTCTTTGCCGTGGTCTCGACGATATCGGTGATCAGCTTGCGCCGCGCCCGCAGGCGCTTGGCCAGTTCCGGCCGCCGCTTCTCGGCGCGCGCCACGAACAGGATCATCTCCATGTGCAGCAGGGGAGAGCGGCCGAGCGGATCCTGCTGGTTGTGGTCCATGCCTTTCAGCGCGTCGATGAAGTCGGGGAGGTTCTTGTGCTTTTCGAGCAGATCGTGAATCCGCCGGATCGATTGCTCGACGTGATCCTCGAGCATCGCGATGATCAGTTCTTCCTTGCTCTTGAAGTTCGAATAAAACGCGCCGCGCGTGAAGCCGGCGGCGGCCGCGATAATCTCGATGCTGGCGCCGCCGATGCCCTGTTCCTCGAACACGCGCGCCGCCGCGTCGAACAGCTTTTCGCGGGTGTCGTCCCTGGTGGGCCTGGTCCTTAACCTTGACATCGGCGCATTTTAGGGCAGAGTGCAACTCGATACAACAGTGTATCGAGATTACAGGGATGGAAACGCGGTCAACGCGTAGCAACCGATCGAGGTCACGATGAACGAGCATGTTCAGACTGCGAATAGCGCGCCGTTGTTCAATCCGCTGTCCCCGGACTTCATCCGCAATCCCTATCCGCATTACGAGCGGATGCGTACGACCGACCCCGTGCATCTGACCCCGCTCGGCATGTATGTCGCCAGCCGTCACGCCGAGGCCAGCCTCGTGATGCGCGACAAGCGGTTCGGCAAGGATTACGTCGAGCGCAGCATCCGTCGCTATGGTCCGAAGATCATGGAAGAGCCGGTGTTCCGCAGCATGAGCCACTGGATGCTGCAGCAGGATCCGCCGGACCACACCCGCCTGCGCGGACTGGTCGTGAAGGCGTTCACCGCCCGCCGCGTCGAAGACATGCGCCCGCGCATCCAGCACATCGTCGACGAAACGCTCGATCGCATCGTCCCGCAGGGCAAGATGGACCTGATCGAGGACTTTGCGTTCCGCCTGCCGGTCACCATCATCTGCGACATGCTCGGAATCCCCGAAGAGCACCGCGAGGTGTTTTACACCGGCTCGCGCGACGGCGGACGCCTGCTCGATCCGGTGCCGCTGTCGCCCGAAGAAATCAAGCAGGGCAACGCCGGCAACGCCATGGCGGCGATGTATTTCCAGCAGTTGTTCGAACTGCGCCGGAAGTCGCCCGGCGACGATCTGATCACGCAGCTGGTGCAGGCCGAGGAAGACGGCAGCAAGCTCTCCAACGAGGAACTGACCGCCAACATCATCCTCTTGTTCGGCGCCGGCCATGAGACCACGGTCAACCTGATCGGCAACGGCCTGCTGGCGCTGTATCGCAATCCGGATCAGCTCGCGCTGCTGAAGGCCAGGCCGGAACTGATCACCAATGCGATCGAGGAATTCCTGCGCTACGATTCGTCGGTACAGCTCACCGGCCGGGTGGCGCTGGAAGACATCGAGGACCTCGGCGGCAAGCGCATCCCGAAGGGCGAAAGCGTGCTGTGCCTCCTGGGCTCGGCCAACCACGACCCCGCCGTCTATCCCGACCATCCGGAGCGGCTCGACATCACCCGGCCGAACGTCCGGCCGCTGTCATTCGGCGGCGGCATCCACTTCTGCCTCGGCGCCCAATTGGCGCGGATCGAGGCCGAAGTGGCGATTTCGACCCTGCTGCGCCGGTTGCCGGACCTGCGGCTCGATGACGCTGTCAATCCGGAATGGCGGCCGACCTTCGTGCTGCGCGGCCTGAAGCGGCTGCCGGCCAGCTGGTAACGGCCGGCTGCTGCGATTTACCGGCTCCGATCCGATCCGATCGGGGCGGGTACGCTTTGGCAGTATGCCGCTGTGACTTCGCCACACTTGTCTCTATATTCGAAACTGCTTCGGCGCCCGATGCGGCGTGATGCGGCCTGTGCCGGAGCGGTTCAAGGGGAGACACCGTGCAGACGACGCTGCTCGGCCTGGCAATCGCCTTCATCATTGCACTGCTGGCCGCGCTCGTCGGCCCGTATTTCATCGACTGGAACCAGTTCCGGCCGCAATTCGAGGCCGAGGCGACGCGGATCATCGGCGCGCCGGTGCGGGTCGGTGGCAAACTCGACGCCCGGTTGTTGCCGGCGCCGTCATTGCAACTGCATTCGGTGGTGGTCGGCGGCGCCAACGATCTCGGCAAGGTTCGCGCCGACAAGCTCGACGTCGAGTTCAGCCTCAGCGCGCTGATGCGCGGCGAGGTGCGTGCCACCGAGCTCACGATCAACGGCATGTCGCTCGATCTCGGCCTCGATCCCAGGGGCCGCATCGACTGGCCGGCGACCACGGGTGCGGTCAATCTCGGCTCGCTGGCGATCGACCGGCTGAATCTCACCGGCCGCATCGCGCTGCATGATGCCGCCAGCCGCAGCACGCTCGAACTGAACGACATCGCCTTCAGCGGCGACGTCCGTTCGCTGGCCGGCGCGATCCGCGGCGACGGCAATTTCATGCTGTCAGGTATTCGCTATCCCTTTCGCATCTCGTCGGGGCAGGGGCCTGATGGCAACGGCACCCGCGTTCACCTCAATATCGATCCGGGTCAGCGCGCCTTCGCCGCAGATCTCGACGGCATCCTGAATTTCGATTCCCGCGCGCCGCGCTTCGAGGGCACGGTCATGCTCACCGCGCCGGCGCAGAAGGGCAGGACCGACGAGACGCCGTGGCGCATCAACGCAAAGATCAAGACCGACTACGCGGCCGGCCGTCTCGAACAGATTGAATTGACCTATGGCAGCGACGACCGGGCGCTGAAACTTGCCGGCACCGGCGACATTCGTTTCGGCGCGAAGCCGTTGCTGCGCGCGGCGCTGTCGGCGCGCCAGCTCGACGCCGACAAGTTCATTGCCCGCGACAAGGACGCCGAACCGCAGCGCGCCTGGCCGGCGATGCGCGCGGTCACGTCGGGGATTCCGCATCTGCCGATCCCGGCGCAAATCGAGATTTCGACCGAGCAGGTGATGCTGGGCGGCCGGCCGCTGCAGGACATTGCCGCCGAGATTCACGACGACACCAAATCCTGGCGCATCCACAAGCTGGAATTCCGCGCGCCCGGCGCGACGCGGGTCTCGCTGAGCGAGGCGGGCGCGGGCGGTGCGCCCGATCAGTTCAAGGGCGCGTTGAATGTCGAGTCCAGCGATCCCGACGCGCTGCTGACCTGGCTGCAGGGCCGCGGCGATGCCGCCTATCGCAGTCAGAAACCGTTGCGATTGCGCGGCGATGTCAGCGCGGCGGCGCATGGCTTTGCCATCGACGCCATGAAGGCCGAAATCGATGGCGGTATGGTCGAGGGGCGGATTGCGGTCACGCATCGGCAGGCGGATACGGGTTCGCGCGTCTCGGCGGAATTGAAGGCGGAACGCCTCGACCTCGATGCCGCCACTTCGTTTGCGCGCTCGCTGGCCGGGCCGCAGGGCGAATGGCCCGATGAAGGCCGGCTCGCGCTCGACATCGGCCGTGCGATTTCGTCGGGGCAGGAGTTGCGGCCGTTGCAGGCCAGGCTCGGCTATTCGCAGAAGGGTTTTTCGCTCGACCAGTTGAAGATCGGCCAGTCCGACAGCGTGACGCTCGAAGGCAACGGCAGTTTCGATCGCGTCAACGCGACCGGCAAACTGGCGCTCAATGCCGGTGCCGCATCGTTCACCCAGCTCACCGCGCTGGTGTCGCCGTTCGCGCCGTCGATCGCGGCACGGATCAATGCGATGGGAAGCCGGCCGGGTGCGGCGCGCTTCAAACTGGCGCTCGACCTCGACAGGAATGCCGGACAATCCGACCGCGCGCTGGCGCGCGCCGTCATCGATGTCGATGCACCCCTGCTGAAGGGCGTCACCACGATCACGGCAAAGCCGACGCTTGCGGCGATCAACGGGTTCGATTTCCAGGCCCTGCAGCGCAGCGAGTTCGGCGTCGATGCAAAACTGTCTTCGGAACAGGGCCAC
>JAQSDT010000753.1 GCA_029946075.1 bacterium
GGCGACCTTGCGCCACGACGAACTGAGCCATCCGATTGCGCCACCCGAAGCTGCGCCCGAACAGGACAGCGCCGCGACCGCCACCTTTGCCGAATTGCCTGAACCTGTCGAAGCCGAGACTTCACACCCAACCGATCTGGATACGCCCGTGGAAACGAAAGACACCGTGACGGACGCGCTGACGGAATTGCCGGCAGACGCGCCGAAAAACGTTTTGCCGTTCCGTGCCCCCGGCGATGCCGTCAAGCCGCCGTCGCTGACGCCGGTCGAAAACAGCGCCTTCAACGAACTGGCGCGACAATTGTCGGCACGGCTGGAGACCGAGAACGGCAATGAGCCGCCGACGACGATCGACAGTGATCCGATCTTCGATACACCCGTCGAAGCCTTCGTGCCGGCCACACCGAGCGAACAGCCGGAATGGCTGGCGATGCCCGAGCCGCCGGCGCGCGGCGAAGGCCGGCGCGACAAGGCGCTGCTGGATCTGCTCCCGGTCGGCATCCTGATCTACCGGCTCGACCGCCTGCTCTACGCCAACCCCGCTTTCCTGACGCAGCTCGGCTATCCCACCTTGCACGCGCTGGAGGAAGCCGGCGGCCTCGACGCGCTGTATGTCGGCCCCGGCGTGTCGAACGCGTCCTCGACTTCCGACACCGGCACGCCGGTGACGATCGCTGCAAGCCTGCCGCAGGAGGCGGAAGCGCAAGCGGCGGCCGAAGCCCGCCTCTACACGATCTCATGGGACGGCGAATCTGCGCTCGCTTTGATCTTCTCGGGCACGCGCCACGAGAGCGAAGCCGTCGCCGCAGCGCTGGCGCAGGCAGCACCGGCGATCGAACCCGCCGAAGCCATCGAGGACGAGCCTGAGGTTTCCGAACCCTCGCCGGTCGGTCACGCCAATGCGGAAGAACTCGCCGCCATCCTCGACACCACGGCCGAAGGCATCGTGATGTTCGACGCCGAAGGCAATATCAGCTCCGCCAACCGCAGCGCCGAGGCGCTGTTCGGCCATGACGGCGACGAACTCGCACGGCTCAATCTGGCGGATCTGTTTGCGCCGGAAAGCCGGCATGGCGTGTTCGACTATCTCGCCGGCATCAAATCGTCCGATGCCGCGAGCCTGCTCGACCATGGCCGCGAAGTGCTGGGCCGCGAAAGCAAGGGCGGCATCATTCCGCTGTCGATGACGATGGGCCGCACCCGGGCGGACGGGCCGAATTTCTTCGCGGTGTTCCGCGACCTGTCGCAGACCAAGAAGAGCGAGAGCGAACTGCACGAGGCGCGCCGGCTGGCCGATCGTTCCGCCACCGCCAAGGCCGACGTGCTGGCGCGGATCAGCCACGAGGTCCGCACGCCGCTGAACGCCATCATCGGCTTCTCCGAAGTCATGATCGGCGAGCGCTTCGGTTCGCTCGGCAACGAGCGCTATGTCGAATACATGAAAGACATCCGCGCGTCAGGCGAACGGGTGATCGCGATCATCAACGATCTGCTCGACCTCTCCCGGATCGAAACCGGCAAGCTGGATCTTTCCTTCACCACGCAGAACCTCAACGAACTGGTCGAGAGCTGCGTCGCCGTGATGCAGCCGCAGGCCAACCGCGAGCGCATCATCATTCGCACCTCGCTGGCGCATACGCTGCCGCCGGTTATCGCCGATGCCCGCGCGCTGCGCCAGATCACGCTGAACCTGATCGGCAACTCGATCCATCTCGCCAATGCCGGCGGCCAGGTGATCGTTTCCACGGCGCTGTCAGATTTCGGCGAGGTGATGCTGCGGGTCCGCGATACCGGCCACGGCCTCAACGACAATGAGGTCGCCGCTGCGCTCGAGCCGTTCCGCACGCCCGCACCGTCGGATCAATCCGAGGGTTCGGGCGTCAGCCTGTCGCTGACCAAGGCGCTGGTCGAAGCCAACCGCGCCAAATTCCAGATCAAGACCGGCGGCCGCTCGGGCACGCTGATCGAAGTGGTATTCCCGCACGCCGTAGCGCGGGTCTGACGCCGTCGAATTCGGCGACGAACGCAGCGGGCGGTGAGCCCGCTGTTCGCTCCCATTGCCATGGAACCGTTGCGGCGCCTGCCGCACTGCGCTCGCCCCGCAACGACGCGCGAAGCCGGATGATCCTTCTGGACAGCGGCTTCGTTTCCGGCTGATATGCGACGAATTGACACAAGTCGCCAAACAGCGCTCCGCATGAGCCTGGAGGAAAATCCCATGATCTCGATCCACAAGCGCCTGTTCGGCGCCATCGTCGCATTGACTCTTTCTGCCGCCGGTCCGGCGCTTTCGCAGCAGCTCGAACTCAAGCTGATGGCGCCCGCCGCGCCCGGCGGCGGCTGGGATCAGACCGCCCGCGCGATGCAGCAGGCGCTCGTCGCCGCCAAGGTCGCGCGCAGCGTCCAGGTCACCAACGTGGCCGGCGCCGGCGGCAGCGTCGGCATCGCGCAGTTCGTCAACGGCGCCAAGGGCGACGGCAACCAGCTGATGGTCAACGGCTTCGTCATGGTCGGTGCGCTCGCGATGAACAAATCGCCGGTCACGCTCGACCAGATCACGCCGATCGCGCGTCTCACCGAGGAAATCCAGGTCATCGTCGTACCGGCGAATTCACCGATCAAGACCGCGCAGGATCTCGCCGCGGCCGTGAAAGCCGATATCGCCAAGGTGACCTTTGCCGGCGGCTCGGCCGGCGGCGTCGACCACGTGATGGCGGCACTGTTTGCCGGCGCGATCGGCGCCGACGCCAAGAAGGTCAACTACATCCCGTTCTCCGGCGGCGGAGAATCGCTGGCCGCGATCCTCGGCGGCAAGGTCACGGCGGGCATCTCGGGTCTCAGCGAATATGACGGCCAGATCAAGTCAGGCAAACTGCGCGCGCTCGCCGTCACCTCCGAGAAGCGCATTCCCGGCGTCGATATTCCGACCTTCAAGGAGCAGGGCGTCGATCTGGTGCTGGCGAACTGGCGTTCGGTGGTCGCAGCCCCCGGCATCACGCCAGAACAGAAGAAGACGCTGAGCGAAGCCGTCGAGAAGATGGTCAAGTCCGACGCCTGGAAAGACATCCTCAAGCAGAAGGGCTGGGATGACGCCTATCTCGGCGGCGATGCCTTCGCCGACTTCCTGAAAAAGGAAAACGCCCGCGTCACCGATGTCCTGAAATCGGTCGGCCTCGTCAAGTCATGAGCCCGGAACGCGCCTCGAACGAGCCGGCGGCGCGGCGTATCGACAGCGCCGGCATCGTCATTGCCGCGGTACTCGCTTTTGTCGCAGTCGTGCTGGTGTGGGACGCGAACCGGTTGCCCGCCACCACCATGTACGGCATGGGCCCGCAGGCGATGCCTATCATCATCGCCATCGGGCTCGGTATCCTCGCGGTCGCCAACCTGATCGACGCGATGCGCGGCAATCTGCCGGCGCGCGAGAGCATGGACGCGCGGCCCGTGCTGCTGATCCTCGCCGGCCTCACGCTTCTGATTTCCTTCATCGGCCTCGGCGTCGGCTTCATTCCGGCGACCTCGGCGCTGTTCGTCACGACGTCGCTGGCCTTCGGCCGGCGCGCCATTCTCGTCGACACCATCATCGCGCTGGTGCTGACGACCCTGATCTATCTCGCCTTCGATCGGCTGCTGACGCTCAGCCTTCCCGCCGGCCCCCTGGAGAGGCTGCTGTAATGGACACATTCGCCGCGCTCGCGCATGGCATGGCCGTCGCCATGCAGCCGATGAACCTGCTCTATGCGCTGATCGGCGTGTTCCTCGGCACCGCCGTGGGCGTGCTTCCAGGCATCGGGCCGGCGCTCACCGTCGCGCTCTTGCTGCCGGTGACCTACAAGCTCGATCCCGGCGGCTCGCTGATCATGTTCGCCGGCATCTATTACGGCGGCATGTATGGCGGATCGACCACGGCAATCCTGATCAACACGCCCGGCGAAAGCGCGTCGATGGCGACCGCGCTCGAAGGCAACAAGATGGCCAAGGCCGGGCGCGGCGGGCCGGCACTGGCAACGGCGGCGATCGGCTCGTTCGTCGCCGGCACGCTCGCCACGGTGGGCCTCGCATTCCTCGCGCCGTGGCTGGTCGATTTCGCGGTGCGCTTCGGGCCTGAAGATTATTTCGCGCTGATGTGCGTCGCCTTCATCACGGTGTCGGCGACCTTCGGCGACTCGCCGATCCGCGGCCTCACCAGCCTGTTCGTCGGGCTGACGCTCGGACTAATCGGCATCGACAAACTCACCGGCCAGGCGCGGCTGGCGTTCGGCCTCCCCGAACTGCTCGACGGCGTCGAGGTGACGACGCTGGCGGTCGGATTGTTCGCGGTCGGCGAAGCGCTCTACGTCGCGTCGCGCCGCCATCACGCCGAGGAAAAACTCGAGCCGGTGCGCGGCTCGCTGTGGATGACCAAAGAAGACTGGAAACGGTCGTGGAAGCCTTGGCTGCGCGGCACGGCGTTCGGCTTCCCGATCGGCGCGTTGCCGGCCGGCGGCGCCGAGATCCCGACTTTCCTTTCGTATTCGACCGAGCGGCGGCTATCGAAACATCCGGAGGAATTCGGCAAGGGTGCGATCGAAGGCGTCGCCGGACCGGAAGCCGCCAACAACGCGTCTGCCGCCGGCACGCTGGTGCCGCTGCTGACGCTGGGCCTGCCGACCTCTGCCACCGCCGCGATGATGCTGGCGGGTTTTCAGCAATACGGCCTCAACCCCGGACCGCTGCTGTTCGCCGAACGGCCCGACCTGGTGTGGGGCCTGATCGCGAGCCTGTTCATCGCCAACGTCATGCTGCTGGTGCTCAATTTGCCGCTGGTCGGCCTGTGGGTACGGCTGCTCGCGATCCCGCAGCCCTGGCTTTATGCAGGCATTCTCGTCTTCGCCTGCATGGGCACCATCGCCGCCAAGCCTTCGGTCGTCGAACTCTCGATGCTGGCAGGTTTCGGCGTGATGGGCTTTTTGATGCGCCGGTTCGATTTCCCGATCGCGCCCGTTGTCATCGGGTTAATTCTGGGTCCCATCGCCGAAAGCCAACTGCGGCGTGCGCTCGCCATCAGCCTCGGCGATCCCATGGTGCTGCTGCAGAGCCCGATGTCGGCGACCTTGCTCGGCATCGCGCTGATCGCCCTGCTGGCGCCGTTCGTGCTGAAGGGTCTCGACCGGTTCAAGGCCAGCGAGGACTAGGCCGCGGCATACGCCGGCCCTTCTCACGCGAGCGACGATATGATCGAATGACGTCGCAAGTCTCCGGGAAGAAGATCATGGATCGGCGCAGATTTCTGACCTCGGCCGTTGCGATCGCGGCGCTGCCGTCAAGTCTTCGAGCCCAGGCGACGCCCAAAACCGTCCGCATCGGCTGGCTTACCGCGCAACGCGAGTTGAGTCTGACACCTTACATCGCCGCCATGCGGACGGGTTTTACCGAATTGGGCTACGTCGAAGGCCGCAATCTCACGATCGAATATCGCTATGCAGATGATGCGATCGAGCGGATCCCCGAACTTGCCGCCGAACTGGTAGGGCTTTCGGTCGACGTCATCGTGGCGCAGGGCGCGGCAGTTTCCGCGATAAGCAAACTCAACCTGCCGGTGCCCATCGTTTATGTATTCAGCGCCGACCCGGTCTCGGCGGGACTTGCCGATAGCCTGGCCAGGCCGCACGGCAATATGACCGGCTTGACGTTCATGGCGGCGGAGCTGAACGGCAAGCGGCTGGAGCTGTTGCGCGATATCGTTCCGGACCTGCGACGCGTCGCGATCGTCGCCAATTCCGAACATCGCGGCGTGCATCTCGAACGCGCCAATTCCGAAGAAGCCGGCAGGCGGCTCGGATTGGAGCTCCAGTATTATCTGGTCGCAACGCGCGACGAACTGAAGCGCGCCCTTGCCGAAATGGCGGCCTACCCGCCGCAGGCGATTTCGATTTTCTCGGACGGCTTTGCCGTACAGAACCGCCAGAGCATCATCGATTTCGCGACCAGCCAACGGGCGCCCGCCATCGCGGGATGGCCGGTGTTCGCGCATAGCGGGGCGATTTGCAGCTACGGACCCCGCCTGTCAGAATCGTATCGCGGACTGGCTTACTACGTCGATCGAATTCTCAAGGGGGCAAGGCCTGCCGATCTGCCGATTCAGCAGCCGACCAAGTTTGAAATGGTCATCAATCAGCGGGCATCAAAAGCACTGGGCCTTGCGATTCCACCATCGCTGATGGCGAGCGCCGACGAGGTCATTGATTAGGGATTGACCACGGTCCGGCCCGTTCCACCCTCAAACGCATGAACGGCGAATTCGCTCTATTGCGGCACGACGGTTACCAGCCATCGCACGGGGATGCTGGAATTGTCTTCCTTCACCGATCGGACCATGCCTTTGACCGTGGCGGGGCCGAACGTCAGGGTAGCGACTTGCCCGCGATACTGCGCGTAGCGGCTGCGCCGGGCCTCGATGGGGTCGTTGGTTTCGATTTGCTGCACGCGTTCCGCCAATCCGTTCATGAAACACAAATCGTGACCATGTCAGCGGCACCGTAGGCCCAGAGGGTTAACGAATCTCCGGCAGGGCGATTGTATCGTTCCGAAATAAGCCGGCTGGCACCTCGCTATTCGGCGGAAAGTGGATATATGCAGGGGTATCACCGCGCGCCCCGGGCATATATCGGTGACTGAGAGCATTGCGCTCCCGCCTCAACCAAACAGGCGGTCAAATGGCCAACAAGGCAACCATCCGAAACGCATATGGCCAGCCGGCCGTGTTCGCCGGGTCCAAAACCGGCAGCGATGACGCCGCCTTCGTGTTCATCAAGGTGGGCGACGAAGAGCGCCGCATGCGCTGGGCCGAATGGGACTCGCTTCCCGCATGGACGGGGCCTCGTCCCTCGAAGTCCGGCGCCGCCAAATCCGGCCCGGACGAAACATGACGTCCGAGGTCGCGCGACCTGTGATGAATTTGTCCGCCCTGCTGTTTCAGAACGGACTGCCGGACCTGCCGCAAGCGCTCGTCGAGCCGCACCGCAATCGCGCCGGCGTCTGGCGCATCAAGTTCAGCTACGAGGCCGGCGAGCCGCTCTCCATGGACGTTGCCCAGGCGTCGACGATGGCCGCCCTGCTCCGCGAACTCGGCGAAATCGAAATGGCCGACGAAGTCGCCAGCGCGGTCACGAGCGCGAAGCGCTACGCCACGATGTGACCGGAAGCGAATTCCGGCCATCCGTGGCGTACGGAATAGCTCCCATGACATATGCTGCGGGTATGTGTCGCGTCCGAGCCGTCCGACACGGCACAATTTTTGCTCGAATCCAGCTTGTTTGAATGCATCCGCCTGCGGTTTGCACGTTGTGTAAGCAATTTGGATTGACCTGATATGCGCTGCCTCGTCGTTGCCGATCTGCACTATTCGTTGCCGCAGTTCGACTGGCTGCTCGCGGCAGCGCCCGAATTCGATCTCGTCATTTTTGCCGGCGACGCGCTCGACATCGGCTCGATGGTCGATTTCCGCGCCCAGATTCTGGTGGTCAAAAAGTATCTGACCCTGCTGTCCCGCCTCACCCGCGTCATCCTCTGCTCGGGCAATCACGACCTCGACGAGCGCAGTCCCGAGGGCGAGAAGATCTCGCGCTGGGTCGGCGAAGTCCGCGAACTCGGCATCGTCTGCGACGGCGACAGCCTGACGATCGGCGATACACTGTTTACGGTATGCCCGTGGTGGGACGGACCGCTGGTCAAGAGCCGTCTCGAAGACCAGCTGCGTGATGCCTCGATCGCGCGCCCGCAGCGCTGGATCTGGGTGCATCACGCGCCGCCGGCGAATTCGCCGACGAGCTGGGGTGGCAAACGGTTTTTCGGCGACGTCGAACTGGTGCAGTGGATCAGGCAATACGAACCGTCGATGGTGATCTCGGGTCACGTCCACCAGTCGCCGTTCATCCCGGACGGTTCGTGGTACGACCGGCTCGGCGACACCTGGGTGTTCAACACCGGTCTGCAGCACGGCCGCCCGCCGGTCTGCATCGTACTCGATCTCGACGAGGGCACCGCGTTCTGGCTTGCGGCCGGCGAAGCGCAATTTATCGACCTGCGCGCGCCGCTGGTGCGGCCGGCCGCCGAAATCGTGAATGTGCCGCCCTGGCTTACATCCTTGGGTCGGATTGCCGATCCGACCCTGGCGAGACCTGCGACGGCGGCAGGCTGATCATGCTCTGCAGGATTTCGCCGACCATCGACAGGTGATTTCCGTGACCGGCATATTGATGCATGAGATCGGCGAGATAGGTGGTGGCGATGTTGAGGCGTTGCGCCAGGAGCCGCGCGATCAGGAGCGACACCGCCGGCTGATCGCGCAGGAACGCCGCCGCATCGTCGATTTCGTAGATCACCGAGTCGGATGCCGCCCGCACGGTCGCGGTGTGCGGCTGGTCGAGCAGCACCGACATCTCGCCGAACATCGCACCGGGCTCGGCAATCACGGCGACGACCGCGTCGCCCTTGATGACCTCAAGCCGTCCCTCGATCAGAACGAACAAATGTCCGGTCTTGCTGCCTTCATGGAGCACGGACGTGCCGGCGGCAATTTCCCGGCGGTTTCCGCCGGTGCAATAATCGAGAACTGCGCGCATCGATTTTCTCCGTCCTGACTCGACCCGGCACCTTATCAAACGACGTTCGGAAGGCGCTTTGGATTCAAAGCACGAAGGATGCCAAACTCCCACAGCGATCTTCGGTGGGCGGGCCCGATATCGGTTCACTTCCGACGAGGAAGAACTCTGCGCCCGGCATCGATTTGGAATGACTCTAAACTCAATGCTGGAATCTATCTAAATCACGACTTTCGCGACATACGGTCGCTGACGGCACCGTGGCCTCTGCGCTAGTCAATTCCGCATCGTCATTGTCCCGGCCGGAGCCATTCCCCATGCTGAATTCGCGCAATTTCGCCGCAACCGCGGTATTGCTTGCCCTGTCCCTGCCCACCGCCCCGACGGGCGCGGCCGCCCAGGCCGGCGAGGTCAACGTCTACACCTACCGCGAAACCAAGCTGATCCAGCCGCTGTTTGACGCCTTCACCGCCGACACCGGCGTCAAGGTCAACGTCGTCTCCGCGAGTTCGGGCCTCGAGCAGCGCATGAAGGCCGAGGGCGCCAGCAGCCCGGCCGACGTGCTGCTGACCGTCGACCTCGGCCGCATCGACGACGCCGTGCAGGCCGGCGTCAGCCAGCCGATCAAGTCGGTCGTGGTCGACGAGACCGTGCCGGCGCAATACCGCGATCCGGATGGACACTGGGCCGGCATCTCGATGCGCGCCCGCGTGATCTACGCCTCGAAGGACCGCGTCAAGCAGGACAAGATCACCTACGAGGAACTCGCCGACCCGAAGTGGAAGGGCAAGATCTGCATCCGCTCCGGCCAGCACATCTACAACAACGGCCTGTTCGCGGCCTACACCGCCAAGTACGGCGAAGCCAAAGCCGAGGAATGGCTGAAGGGCATCAAGGCCAATCTGGCGCAGAAGCCCTCGGGCGGCGACCGCGAAGCCGCGCGCGACGTGGCGGCCGGCAAGTGCGATATCGGCATCGGCAACACCTATTACTGGGCGCTGATGATGAACAACGACCCCGAGAAGAAGCCGTGGGCGGAAGCCACCAAGGTGATCCTGCCGACGTTCGAAGGCGGCGGTACCCACGTCAACCTGTCCGGCGTGCTGCTGGCCAGGAACGCGCCCAACAAGGCCAACGGCGTCAAGCTGATCGAGTGGCTGCTCGGCGCCAAGGCGCAGCAGATCTACGCCGATTCCAACTACGAATATCCGGTCAAGGCAGGCGTCGCCGTCAACCCGACGATCGCCGGCTACGGCAAGCTCACCGCCGATTCGACGCCGATCGCCAAGATCGCCGCCAACCGCAAAGCCGCCTCGACGCTGGTGGACAAGGTCGGATTCGATAATTGATCGCAGCGATCAGCGATACCGTTCACGACAATATGCCCTCTCCCTCCAGGGGAGAGGGCATAAACTTGCGTGGGGTTTCTGCATTTTACCTGCGTAGGCCGGCGTGAATCCCGCCTCGCACTCGGGCCGGATCGCCGCATCGATCGCGGTCGCGACCGCGGTCCTGGTCGCGGCTCCCGTCATTTCCATCATCGCGATCGCGCTGCAGCCGGCGCCTGACGTCTGGCAGCACCTGATCGCCTATGTGCTGCCGGCCACCATTCTCGATACCGCGCTGTTGCTGCTCGGTGTCGGCACGCTGTCGCTGGTGATCGGCACCGGCACCGCATGGGCGGTATCGTTGCACGAGTTTCGCGGCCGGCGGATGCTGCTGTGGCTGCTGCCGCTGCCGCTGGCGATCCCGACCTATCTGGCCGCCTATGTCTATGTCGACCTGTTCGAGCCGCTCGGGCTCGTGCATCGCGCGCTCATGTTCGTGCTTCCGACGCAGGAGGCGGTGCGCCTGCTGCCAGGCCTGCGCTCGCTGCCCGGGGCCGTCTTTGTGATGGCGCTGGTGCTGTACCCTTACGTCTATCTCTCCGCGCGGACGATGTTCCAGTTCCAGAGCGCGGAGTTCGCGGAGGCCGCCAAGACACTGGGCGCCGGACGCTGGACGATTTTCTGGCTTATCTCGATGCCGATGGCGCGGCCGGCGCTCGCAGTCGGCGCCGCACTGGTGTCGCTGGAAACGCTCAACGACATCGGCGCATCCGAATATCTCGGCGTACGCACGCTCACTGTTTCGATCTTCACCACCTGGCTCAACCGCGGCAGCCTTGCCGGCGCGGCGCAACTGTCGTGCTTCATGCTCGGCATCGTCGCCGTGCTGATCGCGATTGAGCGCTACGGCCGCCGCAACGTCACGAGCGAATTTTCAGCCGAAAGCCCCAAGCTCACGCCGCCGAGCAAGCTCGCCGGCGCCAGGGGATTGCTCGCGCTGGCCGCCTGCCTGCTGCCCGTCTTGCTCGGCTTCGTCGTGCCGCTGTCGTTCCTCGCCTATCAGAGTTTCAAGCGCGGACTGTTCGTCAATTTCGACGCGGCGCTGTGGCGTGACGCCTTCAACTCGGTGGCATTCGCCAGCATTGCGACGCTCGCTGCGCTCCTGCTCGGCTTTGCGACCATCCTGGCGTGGCGCTGGCGGCCGACGGCACTTCGCTACGTCGCCATGAACATCGCACAGCTCGGTTACACACTGCCGGGCCTGGTGCTGGCGCTCGGACTGCTGACGCCGGTGCTCGCCATCGATAACAGCCTGAACACGCTCGCCGGATGGCTCGGCCGCGCTGCACCGGGGCTGATCGTGGTCGGCTCGGGCGCCGCCGTCATCATCGCCTATGTGATCCGCTTCCTTGCGGTGCCGACCGGCTTCATCAAAGCCGGCTTCGAGCGGATCCCGCGCGACTATGACGACAGCGCGCGCGCCGCCGGCGCCGGCCAGGCCACGATGATGCGCATGATCCATCTGCCGCTGCTGCGGCCGGCGATGCTCGGCGCGGTTATCGTCGTGTTCGTCGATTGCCTGAAAGAGCTGCCGGCGACGCTGCTGCTGCGGCCGCTCAACGTCGATACGCTGGCGACCTCGATCTACCAGTTCGCCAGCCGCGGCAGCTTCGAGGAAGGCGCGCTCGCCGCGCTCCTGATCGTCGCGGCCAGTATCGGCCCGGTGGCGTGGTTGACGCGGTTTTCGGATATGCCGTCAGGGCCGGCGTAGCGAGCAAGACCCTTCGTCGTCCCGGCGAATGCCGGAACCCATAATTCCGGTCATCTGTTGCTTGAAAGAAGGTCTCTGCCCTCAGCGCTCTATCGCGAGGCCGCGGCGTATGGGTCCCGGCGTTCGCCGGGACGACACCCACCTTCTTTCAGCTCACGCGTTCTTCAGCGCGACCCGAAAATCGGCTTCGGTCTTGGACTTCACTTCGTCGAGCGTGACGCCGTCGGCGAGCTCGATCAGCGCCATGCCGTCCTTGCCGTGCTTGTCGATGGTGAAGACGGCGAGATCCGTCACCACCATGTCGACGACCTTCTCGCCGGTCAGCGGCAGATTGCACTGCTTCAGCAGCTTCGGGCCGTCCTTGGCGGAGTGCTCCATCACGACGACGACGCGCTTGACGCCGGCGACGAGATCCATCGCGCCGCCCATGCCCTTCACCATCTTGCCGGGGATCATCCAGTTGGCGA
>JAQSDT010000754.1 GCA_029946075.1 bacterium
ACCGGGCCGACCGATCGAACGGAATCCCGGTCTGACGCCTCGCGAGTGATGAAATCAGGCCGCGAAGATACATGTGCGGCTCATGAATCGGACGCAGCCGCTCGATCACCGACCGGTCGATCAGCCGAAAGTCTCCGCCGTCAGGAATGAGATGCGGCCCGCCAATGCTGCGCATCAGGCGGTAATACGCGCGCCGCGCCCGCCGCAGCAGCAAGCCTTCCTTGCGGCTTCGCCGCACGCCCACCACGACATCGTACCCTTCCCGCCACTTTTCCAGAAACGGACCGAACATCGACGGCGGGTCCTGCAGATCGGCATCGATCTGGATCGCCGCAGCGCCGCGCGCCAGCCGATAACCGGTCAGCACCGATTGCTGAAAGCCGAAATTCCGCGAAAAGCGCGCGATGCGCACTTCAGGATCGCGCGCCGCAATCCGCGTCAGCTTCTCGAAGGTACTGTCGGTGGAATGATTGTCGGTGAAGAGAAATTCGAACCGGTAATCCGTGAGCTCTGCGGCAACCCGTTTGAGCTCCGCATGCGTCCTGTCGACATTATCCTCCTCGTTGAAAACCGGGACGACAATGGAGATGAGCGGCTTGTCCGAGGGTTTTGATTCCTCGCCGCCGTTTCGTCCGCCGCCGGATGAATCCGTTGCACTCATCAAGACCGTTTCCCGTCAAGCGACCCGTCAGGTTCGCCCGAACTCCTCCGCCGAGAAAATATCGATAATCGGACCTTCGTATCCGTTCTTGCGCATGTAGCCGTGGATCTCGCTGGAAATATGCCACGCGAGATTGAGCAGCGGCACCGTCCGGTCCGGACGCCCGACAAAATCGTCGTCCGAAAGAATCGGAATACGCGTGCCCGGGATATAGTGCCCGATCTTCATCGATCCCGGCTTTTCGTACACCGCACTCAACAGCGAGACGTCGAGATCGAGCAGCTTGACCAGGATCGCTGCGCGCCCCGGAAAAGCCTTGCCGACCAGCGGACCATGGCGCGATACGGCGGCCTCGATTTCCGCGCGCTTGTTGTTACGCCATGCCGGAATTCGCTTCGCCATATCGACCAGGCGCTGCTGGTAGTCAGCCTCGGCGTTCTCTGCCGCGACGATATCCGGATTGGCCGGAGCACTGCCGTCTCCCCGCCTCATCATCACCCGGATGTTGCCGCCATAGCGCGCAGGAAACTCAAGCACCTCGATGGTCGCCTGCAACGATTTTGCGATGTGCCGAAACGACGACAGGCTGTAGGTGCGTGGGTGCTCGTGATAGAAGGTGTCGAACTGAAAGCGGTCGAGCACCGCGCCGAGATAATGGTTCTCGACCACCAGCAGCGTCGACGGCCCCATCAGCTTGCCGACTGCCGAGAGCAGGCTGCGCAAATCCTCGATGTGGGCAAAAACGTTGGTGAAGGTGATGATGTCGGGCCTTCCGGCCGATGCGAGCTTCTCTGCCAGTTCCGGCGTGAAGTAATCCTGATGGACGGCATGTCCGACCGCTTTTGCATCTGCCGCAGCGCCGGTCGGCTCGACGCCGATCGTGCGAGCTCCGTGTTCCCTGAAGATCGACAGCAGGCTGCCGTCATTGCATCCAACGTCGAGTACCAGCAGGTCTTTCAGAGTGCCAACCTGCTTTTCGCACCGCTCCACGAGTTGGCGCATTCCACTCAGCACATCGGCGGTGTGGCGCGCCCTGTAGTGATACGAATTGGGAAACAGCGTCCGTTTCGGAACCTGATGGCTCTGGTGTGCGGTCTTGCAGTTCGGACAGAACGCAATGTCGATAGGATAGGTTTCGGGAAACCGTGGATCGCCGACCGGCACGAGATCGTCGCACAGCGGATGGTTTCCGAGATCCAGAACCTTTGTCAGCCCGGAAGTCCCGCAGACTTCACAATCCAGAATTGCATGTCCCATCCGCACTTCCATTTTCCGGCGAAATATCCCCGGCCTTATAGGTGAAGTCCATGATAATGCAACCAATCTGCGGCAGGCATTCGAGCCTTCCGGCGGCGCCGACTAGCATCGCACCGAACGGCACGCCCCGAGGCTCTGCAGCGGCCCGGCCCTGAGAAAATCAGCGGAAGCCAGCTTGATCGTCACGCCGCCTCTCGCCTTGCCATCGTCTTTGATCCCTTGTAGCCGGTAGACCGGCCAAGCACGGAACCGAACAGCGCCAGGATCGCGATGCCTCTAACCCTGACCGGAATGCATGCCATCCTGGTCCGCACCGGCCTTGCCGCGGATGGTGATGCACCCTTGCGACGGCAGCAGTTCGCGCTCGCGATCCTGATCGGCGCCTTCATCTTCGTCGCGTGCCTGTCGTTCCGCATGGCCTATCCCTACTATCGCGAGTACTATTTTCTCTACGATGGGGCACGCCTTCCCTATGCGCTGGCCACTGTGGCGGCTTTTGCAGCCATCGCACCCGCATTCCTGTACGCCAGATTCAGTTTCGGATATCTCACCAGCTTTTACTTCTACGCGATGGTATTGGGCTTTCTCTGGCTGAATACGTTCTCGAAATTCCAGTATAACCACGTCGCCGCAGGCATTTCGGCCGCGGCTTCAATGGTCGCCTACATGATCCCGGCGATGCTGGTAACCAGACCAATCGGCCGGCCTTACGAACTGTCCGAACGTGCCTTCGATCGCCTTCTCCGGCTGATCCTGCTGCTCTGCGTCGTGACCGCTGCGATCGCCGCGTTCTACAATTTTCAGATCGTTGCCGTCGGCAAGATTTACGACTTTCGCGACAAGCTGAATTTCCCCGGACCGCTGAACTACGCCATCGGCGCGGTCACGACCGTGCTGCTGCCGTTTGTCTTCGCGTGTTGCCTGGTGCGCGGCAGAAACGGGCTGGCAATCGCCAGCCTGCTTGTCATGATCTCGTTCTACCCGAGCACGCTCAGCAAGACTGCCCTGTTCGCACCGGTATGGCTGATCGGGATGACGGTGATATCGAGGTTCTTCAATACGAGGGCGACGACGATCCTGTCGCTGCTGTTACCGACGCTGGCCGGCATTGTATTGATCGTCGTGATCGGCGAGATCACACGGCGGTATTTCGATTTGCTCAATGTCCGAACACTGATGGTCCCGTCAAACGCGATGGACATCTACAACGAGTACATCGCAAGATTCGAACTCACGCATTTCTGCCAGATACGTTTCATCAAGCCGTTCGTGTCCTGCTCGCTGGAGCAGCCGCTCTCGGTCGAGATGCAAAACATCTACGCGCTCGGAAACTTCAACGCTTCGCTGTTTGCCACCGAGGGAATCATCTCGGTCGGGCTCTGGCTTGCGCCGCTTTCCGTCTTCGCCTGCGGGCTGATCGTCGCCTTGGGTAACCGGCTTTCCGCCGGACTGCCGCCCCGCCTGATCCTGCTCTCGGCCGGCATGCTTCCGCTCGTGATGCAGAACGTCCCGTTTTCGACGGTGCTCCTCACCCACGGGCTCGGCGCACTGTTTCTGCTCTGGTATCTGACGCCGCGAAACGCCTTCCCGAAGGAAACGGCAGCAGCTAGCTGAAATCGCGAACCAGATCGATCACCGTGCGCTGCTGATCGGGCGTAATCTCTGCAAACATCGGCAGCGACAGGATACGTGCCTGATCGGCAACGGCGTTCGGAAACTGCTCGGGGCGATGACCGAATCGGGCATAGGCTGCGACGAAAGGCAGCGCCACCGGATAGTTGATCGCGGTCTGCACGCCGTTGGCATTGAGATGCGCCGCCAGCGCGTCGCGCCGCGGATGCCGGATCGTGTAGAGGTGATAGACGTGGCTGCGGTCCGGCGCGACCTCGGGCACGACGACGTCCTCGATCTGGTTGAGGCCGGCATCATAGACCTTCGCCGCGTCCTGGCGCGCCTTGGTCCATTGCGCCAGATGCGGCAGCTTCGCCGACAGGATCGCCGCCTGCATGCCGTCGAGCCGGCTGTTGATGCCCTCGATATGATGCTGATGCTTGACCAGCCCGCCATGCCGCGCCAGCATCGTCATGTGTTCGGCGAGCGCGTCGTCATTGGTGACGACCGCACCGGCATCGCCCATCGCGCCGAGATTCTTGCCGGGATAGAACGAATAGGTCGCAGCCTCGCCGAAGGTGCCGACCTGCTGGCCCTTGTAGCGGGCCAGATGCGCCTGCGCGCAATCCTCGATCACCCACAACTTATGCCGGCGCGCGATCGCCATGATCGCGTCCATGTCGGCCGGCTGCCCGTACAAATGCACTGGAATGATGCCGACCGTGCGCGGCGTGATCGCAGCCTCGATCGCCGCCGGATCGATCGTGAACGTCGCAGGCTCGGTGTCGCAGAACACGACCGTCGCACCGGCATGGGTGATCATCGCCGACGTACTGATCCAGGAATGTGCCGTGGTGATCACCTCGTCGCCCGGCTGCACCTTCAACGCGGCCATCGCCAGATAGAGCGCATCGGTGCCGTTCGCGCAGGACACGCAATGCTTGACCTCGACGGCGGCGGCGAACTCGCGCTCGAACGCGTCGACGTATGGGCCGCGGATGAAGGAATTGTCGCGAATCACGGCCGCGATCGCGCCGTCGATCTCGCTTTTGATGGTCTGATACTGCAGCTGCAAATCCGCAAAAGGCACCGGCATCGTCGTCTTTCCTATTTGCCCGTCAGCAACCGGCGTGCCGGGTTGCCGGCATATGTACCTGACGTCGTAATGTCCCTGGTGACCACCGAACCTGCGCCGATGACGACGTCGTCGGCGATCCTGACCGGCATGATCGTGGCGTTCGAGCCGATCGACACCCGATTACCAATCACGGTCTCGCGCCACAACTCCTTTCGACCACGGGCCGGACCGCCGGTCGCGAAGGTATCGTTGACGAACATCACGCCGTGGCCGACGAAGCAGTCTTCGCCGATCGTGACCAGTTCACAGACGAAGGCGTGGGACTGTACCCGCGTGCGGGCGCCGATCACGACACCCTTCTGGATTTCGGTGAACGGGCCGACAAAGCAATCGTCACCGATCTTGCAACCGTACAGATTGCAGGGCTCGACGATCTTGACGCCTGCGCCGAATTCGACGTCGCGCACGCCGACCTGGTGCACCTCGGGCCGGTTCACGAGACGACCCCGAGCCGGCCGAGCCGCGGCGTGAAATGCAGCGGCACTTCCTCGCCGGTCTCGATCGACTCGTAAAGCGCCGAGATCAACTCGAGGCTCTTGCGACCCTCGAGGCCATCGACCAGCGCCGAGCGCTGGTTCACCAGACAGTCGACCACATGCTGATAATAGGCCTGGTGCCCGAAGCCGTAGACGTTCGGCGGGTTGACCGAGAACTTCTCGACCACGTCCTTGTCCGACGGCAATTCGTTGACGAAGCGCCAGTGCCGGATCTGATTGACGGCGAAGCCGGCGATTTCGACCGTGCCCCCCTCGCCCAGGATCGAGAGCGATCCTTCCAGATCGGTCGGGCGCACCGCCGTCGTCGCCTCGATGATCCCGAGCGCGCCGTTGCGGAACTTGAGCGTCGCGACCGCCGTATCCTCGGCCTCGATCTTGGCCAGCGCGGTGACGGCGCGCGCGTGCACGCTGACGACGTCACCGAAGAACCATTCCAGCATATCGACGTGATGGCTGGCCTGGTTGGAGAGCACCCCCCCGTCATAGGCCCAGGTGCCGCGCCAGGCATCCTGGTCGTAATAGCCCTGATCGCGGCACCAGCGGACGCGGACCGTCCCGAGAATGAGGCGGCCGAAGCGGCCGGCATCGAGTGCTTCGCGCGCCTTCACGACAGGCACGTTGAAACGGTTCTGCTTGACCACGAACAGCTTGACGCCGGCCTCGTCGCAGGCGCGGATCATGTCGTCGGCATCCTGCAGCCGGAGCGCCATCGGCTTCTCGACAACGACGTGCTTGCCCGCCTTCGCACAGGCAATGACGTGGGCCGGATGCATGCCGCTCGGCGTCAGCACCGCGACCGCGTCGATGTCCTTGCGGGCGAGAAACTCGTCGATATCGTAGCTGGCGGGGACGCCGAATTTCGACGCGAGGGCGTCGGCGCGCGCGCGAACGGAATCGCACACCGCAACCAGCCCGGCGCCATCGATATGATTGCCGCCCAGCAGGTCCGAATGGCGCTTCGCGATGCGCCCGCAACCGAGCAGGCCAAATTTGATCATGGGAACCTCAATTCCATCCATCGCCGCATCGATCGAAGCCAGCTTTCGCGATCGGCAACGCATGGACCCGGAGCCATCAATTACCCCTGTCCTATATTAACAAAAGCCATGGTAAATCAAGGAGCAAGGGCAGCCAGGGGCGCGTCGTGCCATTGCGAGACGCCGGTCTGCAGCCGGATTCGCTTCTGGCGCGTTGTCGCTCCGTTCTGCTATGAGATGCCACGTCAAACCCTGGGCCGCAGCAAACCAAAAGATCGACGATGCAAAGCGTTCTGATTACCGGCGGCGCCGGCTTCATCGGCCAGAATCTCGTGCATGCGTGGCGCGCGGCGCGGCCGGCTGACCGGCTGGTCGTGGTCGATGCCATGACCTATGCGGCCAATGTCCGGAGCCTGGAGCCGCTGATCGCCGATCGCAGCATCCAGTTCGTCAAGGGCGACATCGGCGATGCCGCGCTGATGCACCGCCTGTTCGACGAACATGCGTTCACCCGCGTCGCGCATCTCGCCGCGGAGTCGCATGTCGACCGTTCCATTGCCGATCCGGAGGCCTTTCTGCAGACCAACGTGCTCGGCACGTTCACGCTGCTGAAGGCGGCGCTCGACTTCTGGCAAGCCAAGGCGATGATCGAGCGCGCGCGCTTCCTGCATGTCTCGACCGACGAGGTCTACGGCTCGCTCGACTTCACCGATCCCGCCTTTACCGAAGCCTCGCCCTATCGCCCCAATTCGCCCTATGCCGCCAGCAAGGCCTCGAGCGATCATCTGGTCCGCGCCTTCGTCGCCACCTACGGCATGCCGGCGCTGATCACCAATTGCTCGAACAATTACGGCGCCTACCAGCATCCGGAAAAGCTGATCCCGCTGATGATCATCCATGCGCTGGAGGGCAAGCCGCTGCCGATCTATGGCGACGGCTCCAACATCCGCGACTGGCTGCACGTTTCCGATCATTGCGACGCGCTGATGAACGTGATCGAGCACGGCCGCAGCGGCGAGACCTACAATGTCGGCGGCGGCAACGAGCGCAACAACCGCGAGGTGGTCGGCCTGATCTGCGAGACCGTCGACGCCGCGTTCGCGGCCGATGCAAATCTCGCCGCGCGCTTCCCGTCCTGCCCCGCCGCCTCCGGCGGCTCCTGCCGCGCGCTGATCAGCTTCGTCACCGACAGGCCCGGCCACGATCACCGCTACGCCATCAACGCCAGCAAGCTCGCCACCGAGCTCGGCAGCCGCTGCAGCGTCGGCTTCGAAGACGGCCTGCGCCGGACCGTGCATTGGTATCTCGACCACGAGACGTGGTGGCGCGACGTCACCAGCGGCGCCTACAAGGCCTGGATCGACAAGAATTACGGCTTCCGGATCGCGGTCTAGCACCTTCATGCGCATCCTCGTGCTCAACGCGGACTACCCGCGCTTCCTCGGCTGGCTCTACCGCCGCCACGCCGGCCTCGGGCGCGCGCCCTATGCGCAGCAGATGGCGGCGCGAAACGCCAGCCTGTTCGGTGTCGCCGATTTCTACTCGCGCAATTTCGCAGCCCTCGGCCATCATGCGGCTGAGATCCACATCAACAATCCCTGGCTTCAGGGCGCATGGGCACGGGAGCATGGCATGCCGGTCGAGATGGCCGGGCCGTCGGCCCCGCGCGGCGGACCGGCACTGCCGGGATGGCTGCAGCGCGCCGTGACGCCGTTCAAGCCGATGCTGCGGCCGCTGGCCCGCAAGGTCGGATTGAGCCCGAGCCTCGACGCTCAGGCCGAGAAAATCCTGCTCGCCCAGATCGAGGATTTCAAACCCGACATCGTCCTCAACCAGGATACGTTTCACGTCGATATCGCCCTGGCGCGGCGCATCAAGGCAATCGGCAACCCGTTCCTGATCGGCCAGATCGGCATCGCGCCCTCGCGCGGCCAGGACTGGAGCGTCTACGATCTGATGATGTCGCAACTCGGCGCGACCGTGGAATTCTTCCGCCGCCTCGGCGTGCGCGCCGAGGTCAATCATCTGGCGTTCGAGCCGTCGCTGATCGAGATGCTGCCGGCGGAACCCGCAACGGACATCGACGTCTCCTTTGTCGGCACCGTCTCGCCGGATCACCGGCAACGGATTGCGCTGCTGGAGGCGGTCGCCGAACGCTACGACCTCAAACTGTTCGGCAACCGGCCGCAAAGCCTTCCCGCTTCGTCCCCGCTGCATCGCTGCTTCCAGGGCGAAGTCTGGGGCGCCGACATGTACCAGGCGTTGCGGCGATCGAAGATCACGCTCAATTCCCATATCGACATGGCCGGCCGCGAAGCCGGCAACATGCGCCTGTTCGAGGCCACCGGCGTCGGCGCCTGCCTGCTCACCGATTTCAAGGACAATCTGCACACGCTGTTTGAACCGGACCGCGAGGTCGCCGTGTGGCGCAGCATCGAGGATTGCGTTGCGGGCATTCGCCGCACCCTCGACGGTGACGCCGGGCGCGTCGCGATCGCGCGCGCGGGCCAGTCGCGCACGATGGCGCAGCACACCTATCGGCACCGCGCCGCCGAAATCCTCGGTTTCGTCGAAACCCTGCGAGCCAGCCGATGAAACTGCCCCGCATCGTCAGGCTGATCGGAAAGCATGTCGTCAAGGCGACGCCGATCCTGCGCCGCCATATCCTGCCCTCCGCCGATTATCGCGTTCTCGGCGGTGTCGAGGACGCGCGATCGGCGGCCGGCTCGTCGGACGGATGGTTTGCGGCACGCACGGTTTCGCGCCAGGAACGCGCCTACCGAAATCTGATCGCCGACATGCATCGCGGCGAGCCGCGGCTCGATTTACGCATCGCCGCCGAAGCCGTCGCGGCGACCGGAATTGTCAGCCCCGGCTTGATCGAGATCGGCTGCGGCAGCGGCTATTACTCCGAGGTGCTGGCGGCGCTCGTTCCCGGCGGCATCGGTTACACCGGTCTGGACTATTCGGAAGCGATGATCGCGCGCGCGCGGGCGCGCTATCCGTCGGTCGAATTCCAGGTCGGCGATGCGACCAGGCTGGCTTTCCCCGACAATGCCTTCGACATCGTCTTCAACGGCGTGTCGCTCATGCATATCGTCGATTACCAGGCCGCCATCCGCGAAGCCGCGCGCGTCGCCGGGCGTTATTGTATCCTGCACACCGTCCCGGTATTCGAGGCCCATGACACCACGTTCCTGCGAAAATACGCCTACGGATCGCCGGTCGTCGAAGTCGTTTTTTCGAAGAATGAATTGATATCGCTTTGCGAGAAAGCAGGCCTGCGCCTCGAACGGCAATGGCCGTGTATCCCCTACGACGTCGCCGAGGTGACCGGCCACCGCTCGTTCACCGAAACCTATCTGTTTGCGAAGTCCGGCGTGTCCTGACCTCTACAGCGGCGCAATGATCGTCCGCACGAAGGGGCTGAGGACGTTGTCCATCAAAGCGAGTTCCTTGATCTGGCCAAGACTGGTCCAGCAGAACATCGCCATGTCGCTTTCGATCACGCCCTCGTCGTCGACGAAAGCGATCATGTTTTCGTTCGACTTGCGCCAGAACCGGCCGCCTTCCTCATTGTGCTCGGCGCGGTAGATAATCCGGACGCCGGATTTGGCGGTGAGCACCTCCAGCATCGGCGACATTTTCCCCCCGTGCGCGCGCCTGATATTGGACCAGGTGCTTTGAACGGAGGGCGAGAGTTGAAGCACGCCGATATTGCCGGGTTCGGGCTTGGCGTACAGCAGGAACTGAACGCCCTTGTCGGGCGTTTCGCGCGCGATCAGCCCGAGGATTCCCCCCTCCGGCTGGGTGTAGATCGGCTGATCCCAGGACGCGACCTCGCGCAGATCGCCGCTCTCGATCCGAACGCCTTCGACGCCGAAGAACTGTCCGGTCTTGTGGCGGACATTGCCCTGTGCGTCGCGCGACCAGCCGCGCACCTCGTCGAGCCCGATCAATTCGGCCTTGAAGCGGATCGCCTGACGACGCTCCTCGCGCCAGGCGAGGATCGATGCGGGATCCCGCGACTCGATCGCCCGCGAGGCCGCGAGGCGTTCGCGAAACCAGTCGAGATGGAGGCGCTCCGCCATCAGGCCACTTCCTTGAGCACGTCGATCACCGTGTCCACTTCCTCGTCTTTCAGATGCGGATACATCGGCAGCGAGAAAATGCGCTGCGCCTTGCGCTCGGCGACCGGGAACTGACCCTCGCGGTAACCGAGATCGACGCTGCCGCGCATGGTGTGAATCGGCCAGCGATACGACACGTTGCAATTGATGTCCCGCTTGGCCAGCCGCTCCAGCACGCCGTCGCGATCGGTCGGGTGCTCGACCACGTAGAGATAATAGGAGTGCCGGCTGTGCGCGTTCTCGCGCGGCAAGCCGAGACCGGTTCCGGCCAATCCGCGATTGTAGCGCGCGGCGATGTCCCGCCGCCGCTCGATCCAGCCGTCGATCCGCGGCAGCTTCAGCGACAGGATCGCGGCCTGCACCTCGTCGAGGCGCGAATTATAGCCGTGGCGCTCGGAATAATACTGCGTCTCCATGCCGTAGAAGCGAAGACTGCGGGCGAGCTTGAGCGCCGCCTCGTCGCTGCTCATCACGATGCCGCCGTCGCCATAGGCGCCGAGCACCTTGGTCGGGTAGAACGAAAACGACGCGGCATGTCCCACGCTGCCGGACTGGTGATTCTTGTAGAGCGCGCCCTGCGACTGCGCGCAGTCCTCCATCACCTTGAGCCCGTGCCGTTCGGCAAGCGCCATCAGCGGATCGAGGTCGACGCACTGCCCGTACAGATGCACCGGGATGATCGCGCTGGTGCGCGGCGTGATCGCCGCTTCGACCTGGGCGACGTCCATCAGAAAATCCTCGTCGCGCACATCGACGAAAACCGGCGTGGCGCCGAGCGTCTGGATCGCCGAGACCGTCGGCACCGCCGTATTCGGGACGGTGATGACTTCGTCGCCGGCTTTCACGCCGAGCGCGGCCAGCGCGATGTAGATGGCATCCGTTCCGCTGTTGACACCGACGCCGCCGGTGACGCCGAGATAGGCCGCCATCTCGCTTTCGAACCTGACGCCTTCCTGCCCGAGCACGAGCCGCCCCGAACGAAACACCCGATCGACCGCAGCGAGAATCTCGTCGCGCAGTTCGTCATATTCCCGCAGATAGTCCCAAACGTTGATCGGCATTTTCTTTACACGCGTTGCTGTGCTGGATTCTGATTGACGAGTACTTCGGCGATCATGTTGCGGGACCGCGCATCGCCGAGCAAGTCGCGATGAAACGCCTCGTGATCGCCGCCGGCAATCGCCAGTGTGACCTTCTCCAGGAACAGCGCGAACGTATCGGCGGGCTCGAATGTCACGGTGCCATCGACATTGCGTACGCGCCTGCGCCATTCCATCGGATGATCGGCGGGTGGAGTGAAGACGCGCTCTATTATCACAGACCCGGAACGGCCCACAATGAGCATGCGATTCTGATATTCGCCCTCGAAGCTGAAATGCCCGGAAAACGCAGCGCCATTGCCGAGACGCGCCAGGACCGAAAATCCCATGTCGACGCCGGTTTCGGGATGCCGGCCGCCCGCAAGCGCCGTCACGTCCGACACCGGGCCACTGCCGAGGATTCGCATCGTGGCAGCCGCGTAAGGCCCCATGTCGAGCAGGCAGCCTCCGCCCAGCTCGGCATGGTTGCGGAAATTGCCGATCGGCAGCGGCGGAATGACGAACTGCGCGGTGGCCTGCGTCAAAGGTCCGTTTTCCGCGATGAAATTGGCGAGCGTCTCGAACTGCGGGTGATAGCCGAACACCGTGGCTTCCGCGACGAGGCGACCGGTGCGCCGCGCTGCCGCCACCGCGCGCTCGCTGCCCGCCAGCGTCATCATCGCGGGCTTGTCGACGACGACGTGCTTGCCGGCAGCCAGCACAGCCAGCACCCTGTGTTCGTGCATTGCAT
>JAQSDT010000755.1 GCA_029946075.1 bacterium
TACCTCTTCCGAACCATTAATGCGGTCCTGGCATCCCCACTGGCAGCAGAATTGGGGCTCGGTGCCGACGATCTCGGCTTGCTGACCTCGGTTTACTTCCTGACGTTCGCCGCCGCCCAGATACCCATCGGCATCCTTCTCGACCGATATGGTCCGCGACGGATCCAAAGCGCATTGTTGCTCGTCGCGGCCGGCGGTTCCGCACTATTCGCGATGTCGGACCATTTCTGGCTGCTGCTGGTGGCCCGTGCGTTAATCGGTCTGGGTGTCGCCTCTGCGTTGACGGCAGGATTAAAGGCGCTCGTTCTCTGGTTTCCCGGTGATCGCGTGCCGCTTCTCAATGGCTTGATGGTTATGCTGGGCGCGCTGGGTGCGGTGACCGCGACGTTGCCCGCAGACTTCTTGCTCGCCCGGATCGGCTGGCGCGAACTCTTTGGTCTTTTCGCAGCACTAACTTTCGCCTGTGCGGTCATGATCTATCTCGTCGTGCCAGAAGCTGCACCGCCTAAAAGCAGGGCTGTCAAGGTCGGCTTAAGGCAGGTTTATGCCGATCCGCGCTTCTGGCGTCTTATGCCACTCTCGGCAACCTGCATTGGAACGGCCTGGTCTCTTCAAGGACTCTGGGCGGCACAGTGGTTCAAGGATGTGGAGGGTCTCGATCGGGCAGGGGTGGTGCAGCACCTGCTTGCCATGGCGGTCGCGTTGAGTTTGGGTGCGATTCTGCTTGGGATCACTGCCGATCGGCTGCGCAGGCGCGGTGTTGGACCGGAAGTGCTCCTCGGACTCGTTGCGGCCGTGTTTATCGCAGCTCAGTTCATGTTGATCCTACGCCTGCCATTACCTTCATATTTGCAATGGTCAGTCGTGGCCGCAGTCGGCGCGGCTACCGTGCTCAGCTTTGCAATTTTGGCCGAGTATTTTCCGAAAGAGCTGGCCGGGCGGGCCAACGGGGCGCTGAATTTGTTCCACATCGCTGCGGCATTCGTTGTGCAATACGCGACCGGCGTCGTTGTTCAACAATGGACACCTGCAGCGGGACATTATCCCGAGATCGCCTATCAGACGGCCTTTGCTCTCAATCTCGTCCTCCAGATCGTGGCGTGGATCTGGTTTGCGCTTCCTCGGGCTTTCCTTCGACCTTCGGTGGCACACGGCGCACGACTGTCCCAATTATAGCCAACCGCCGCCGTCTGCACCCCGGAAAAGATACGGGTCTTGCTCTTGGGATTGGCTACGCTTGATCCTTCACCATGTCCGCGACCAAGATACTTTGGGGCCAGATCGTCGTTGTCTTCATGGTCGTGCTCATCACCATGTGGGCAGCGACCCAATGGGTGGCTTGGAAGCTAGGTTTCCAACCGCAACTTGGACAGCCATGGTTTGAAGTCTTACCGGGCATGCCGGTCTATCTGCCGCCCGCGTTCTTCTGGTGGTGGTACGCCTACGACGCCTACGCGCCGCATGTGTTCGTTGAGGGGGCGTACATCGCCGCTTCAGGTGGTTTCATCTCCATAGCGGTTGCCATCGGCATGTCGGTGTGGCGGGCTCGCGAGGCGAAGACTGCCGCGACGTATGGCTCGGCCCGCTGGGCTACTCCCTCAGAGATTCGTGCCGCCGGTCTCGCCACGCCAGATGGTGTCGTGCTCGGACAGTTCGAGCATGGCTATCTACGCCATGATGGACCAGAGCACGTACTGTGCTTTGCACCGACACGATCCGGCAAAGGCGTCGGCCTCGTGGTGCCGACCCTGTTGACGTGGCCGGGCAGCTGCATCGTCCACGACATCAAGGGCGAGAACTGGGATCTGACGTCTGGCTTCCGAGCCCGGCATGGCCGCGTGTTGTTGTTCGATCCGACCAACGCGAAGTCTGCGGCCTACAATCCGTTGCTCGAGGTTCGGCGGGGCGAATGGGAGGTGCGCGACGTCCAGAATGTTGCGGACGTGCTGGTGGACCCTGAGGGATCACTGGAACGCCGCAATCACTGGGAGAAGACCAGTCACGCTTTGCTGGTCGGCGCCATCCTGCATGTGCTCTACGCTGAACCGGACAAAACGCTTGCCGGTGTTGCCAGTTTCCTCTCCGACCCAAAACGGCCGATCGACGTGACGCTTCGCGCCATGATGACTTCGGCGCATCTTGGCGAAGCGGGGCCGCATCCGGTCATCGCCTCCGCGGCACGCGAGCTTCTCAACAAGAGCGAGAATGAACGCTCCGGCGTGCTTTCCACGGCTATGTCGTTCCTGGGGCTCTATCGTGACCCCGTGGTGGCGAAGGTCACGCACCACTGCGATTGGCGGATCCGCGATCTCGTCGAAGGCGACCGGCCTGCTTCTCTTTACCTCGTCGTGCCGCCATCCGACATCAGCCGCACCAAGCCTCTGGTGCGCTTGATCCTTAACCAGATCGGCCGGCGGTTGACGGAAGATCTGCACGCAAAAGGGCGGCGTCATCGGTTGCTGCTGATGCTCGACGAATTTCCGGCACTCGGTCGGCTCGATTTCTTCGAGTCAGCGTTAGCGTTCATGGCCGGTTATGGCCTCAAGAGTTTTTTGATCGCGCAATCGCTCAATCAGATCGAGAAGGCCTATGGAGCCAACAATTCCATCCTCGATAATTGCCATGTACGCGTGTCCTTTGCCGCCAACGACGAGCGAACGGCCAAACGTGTATCGGATGCGCTCGGCACTGCCACCGAGATGCGGGCGATGAAGAACTACGCCGGCCACAGGCTTAGCCCATGGCTTGGTCATCTGATGGTCTCACGTCAGGAGACGGCGCGACCGCTGCTCACGCCCGGCGAGGTAATGCAGCTTCCGCCCGCTGACGAACTGGTGCTGGTCTCCGGCGTCCCACCGATCCGGGCCAAGAAGGCGCGCTATTTCGAAGATCCAAGACTGATCGAGCGCGTGCTGGCGCCACCGCTGGTGGCAAGCAGGCAAAGCGGGGGAGCGCCGTCAGACGATTGGAGCCAATTGCCTGTTCCCGCGGCTGCTCCTGCTGGTCGGGACGTCAACGCGTCAGGCGAGACGCGAGTTGGGGACCCTGCAAATGCGGGTATTCGCCGCGAGCCCGAACTTCCGGAGCACGAGGAGATCGCGCCCGAGCGCGCCAACACCATGCCGGAATTCGTCTTCGGGGAGGAAGAAGCCGGTGATGACGCCGTGCGTGCCCGCGTACTTCGTCAGCAGGGTGGTCTGGCGCGCCAGGCCGCGATGGATCCTGGCGACGGCATCGACCTCTAGGGGCTGATCGATGCGGACCAAGCACACGTTTCGATTGCCGCCGGACCTCGCCGGGCAACTTGCCGATTATGCTGATCGCAAGCGTGTGCCACAGGCGCTCGTCGTCGAAACCGCGCTGTCATCGTACCTGTCGCCTGACAATTCGGAGCGGATGGAAGCAGCACTTGGGCGCCGGCTCGACCGGTTGACGCGACAGGTCGAACGGCTGGAACGCCACGTCACCATCTCGAACGAAGCACTGGCGCTGTTCGTGCGATTCTGGCTGACCGTCACCCCACCATTGCCGGACGCGGCGCAGCCGGCCGCCCAGGCCAAGGGCCGAGAGCGCTACGAAGGCTTTGTCGAGGCGCTCGGGCGGCGGCTGGCGAAGGGGCAGACCCTGGCCCAAGAAATTTCTCAAGACGTGATTCCCAAGGACGGGACGGCGGATCATACGAACGGCTCTTCATGAACGACTTCGCCGTTGTCAGGCCTTTTCTACGCCAGAGTGCTACGCCTGATCTGATCTTGTTGCGCAGTCGCACATCCTGCCTTTTCTAATCATCCCCGACATCACGACTGCAGTTCGCAGTCGCCGCGCTGGGGACGGAAGTGGCAATTCATCATCTCAATCAAGAAGCGACGTCGCGCGGTGCACGCATGCTGCGCACCGCGCTGGGGCCAGCCATCGCGGCTTGGCTTGAAGATCCCTCCGTCGTGGAGGTGATGCTCAACCCTGACGGCCGACTCTGGATCGATCGGCTGGCGGGCGGCCTTGTCGACACCGGCGAACGTTTGTCGCCCAGCGATGGCGAACGCATCGTGCGGCTCGTCGCTCATCATGTCGGTGCCGAAGTGCATCCGGGTTCGCCGCGGGTGTCCGCCGAGTTACCTGAGACCGGCGAACGTTTCGAGGGTTTGTTGCCGCCGGTGGTCGCAGCGCCGGCTTTCGCAATCCGCAAGCCCGCGGTCGCCGTATTCACGCTCAGCGACTACGTCGCCGCGGGCATCATGAACAGCGCGCAGGCCGAGACGCTGCGTGCGGCCGTCGTGGACCGCCGCAACATCCTTGTGGCCGGCGGTACTTCCACCGGCAAGACGACGCTCACCAATGCGCTGCTCGCCGAAGTTGCGAAGACTGCCGATCGCGTCGTGCTGATTGAGGATACGCGCGAACTGCAGTGCAAGGCGCCGAACCTCGTGGCGCTCCGGACCAAGGATGGCGTTGCTTCGCTCTCCGATCTCGTTCGCTCCTCGCTCCGCCTGCGCCCGGATCGCATCCCGATCGGTGAAGTCAGAGGCGCCGAAGCGCTCGATCTACTGAAGGCTTGGGGCACCGGCCATCCCGGCGGCATCGGCACCATCCATGCTGGTTCGGCACTCGGCGCGCTCCGCCGGATGGAGCAGTTGATCCAGGAGGCCGTCGTCACGGTTCCGCGTGCGCTGATCGCCGAGACAATCCAATTCATCGCCGTGCTGGCAGGTCGCGGATCCGATCGGCGCCTCGCCGAGCTTGCTCGCGTCGATGGGCTTGGCACAGGCGGCGACTACGTCCTTCACGCCGCGGGAGATCAGCCATGACGCAATCACCTTTACGCTTGCATCGCAGCATTGTTTTAGCCGCTGCCGCCTGTCTTCACATGCTCGTCTCCGCTCCCGCCTGGGCCGCCGGTTCCAACATGCCCTGGGAGCAACCGCTCAATCAGATACTGCAATCGGTCGAGGGCCCCGTCGCCAAGATACTCGCGGTGATCATCATCATCGTCACTGGTCTGACGCTCGCATTCGGCGACACTTCAGGTGGTTTCCGCCGGCTGATCCAGATCGTGTTCGGTCTGTCGATCGCGTTCGCGGCGAGCTCCTTCTTCCTGTCGTTCTTCTCGTTCGGCGGCGGAGTGCTGGTGTGATGGATGAAGTTGATCCCATCGCAGGCTTCACCGTTCCCGTCCATCGCGCTTTGACCGAGCCGATCCTGCTCGGAGGCGCGCCACGCGCCGTTGCGATCCTCAACGGCACTTTGGCTGCGGCGCTCGGTCTCGGCCTGCGGTTGTGGATTGCCGGGCTCTTGCTCGGGATCATCGGTCAGGCCGCTGCAGTGTGGGCCGCAAAGCGCGATCCCCAATTTGTCGACGTCGTGCGCCGCCATCTCCGTATCGCCAGCTATTTGGGGTTTTGAGCCGATGATGAACCTCTCAGAATACAGGCGTTCGACCACGCAGCTTACGGATTTCCTGCCCTGGGCCGCTTTGGTCGATGAGGGCATCGTCGGCTCGTTTCAGCGCACTGCGAAGTTTCGGGGGCCGGACCTGGATTCCGCCGCGCCGGCCGAACTGGTCGGCGTCGCCGGGCGATTAAACAACGCGCTGCGTCGGCTCGGTTCGGGTTGGGCTGTCTTCGTGGAGGCGCAGCGTCATCCCGCAAGCAAATATCCCGAAGGCCATTTCCCGGATGTGGCGTCAGCCTTGGTGGATGTTGAGCGCCGCGCCGAATTCGAGCAGGAGGGGTCGCACTACGAATCGAGTTATTTCCTCACCTTTCTCTATTTGCCCCCGCCAGAAGACCCCGCGCGCGCCGAACGATTCCTCTACGAGGGGCGCGATCGCAGCGAAGACGCGGATGCTCACGAAGTACAACGTGGATTTGTCGACCGGACCGAGCGTGTGCTTGGGCTCGTCGAGGGCTTTATGCCCGAGATCGGATGGCTCGATGACGAGGAAACGCTGACCTATCTACATTCGACCGTCTCGACCAAGCGGCAGCGCGTTCGCGTGCCGGAAATTCCGATGTATCTCGACGCGGTGCTGGCCGACCAGCCCCTGATCGGCGGCCTCGAGCCGATGCTTGGGAATTCGCATCTGCGGGTGCTGACGATAGTCGGATTCCCGACCGCCACGACCCCTGGGATTCTGGACGAGCTCAACCGGCTCGCCTTTGCCTATCGCTGGTCAACACGCGCGATCATGCTCGACAAAACTGATGCGACCAGGTTGCTCACGAAAATTCGTCGGCAATGGTTTGCCAAGCGCAAATCGATTGCCGCGATCCTGAAGGAGGTGATGACCAACGAGGCGTCTACCTTGCTCGACACCGACGCCTATAACAAGGCCATGGATGCCGACGCCGCGCTGCAGGAACTCGGATCCGACGCGATTGGACAGGCGTTCGTCACCGCCACGGTAACGGTGTGGGACGACGACCCCCGTGTCGCCGACGAAAAGCTGCGGTTGGTCGAGAAAGTGATCCAGGGCCGTGACTTCACCTGCATGACCGAGAGCGTCAACGCAGTGGAAGCCTGGCTGGGGTCGCTGCCGGGCCACGCCTACGCCAACGTCCGCCAGCCGCCGATCTCGACACTGAATCTCGCCCACATGATCCCTCTGTCAGCGGTCTGGGCAGGCCCGGAGCGAGACGAGCATTTTGGCGCGCCAGCATTGTTTTTCGCGCGAACCGAGGGGGCGACCCCGTTTCGCTTTTCGCTGCATGTCGGCGATGTCGGCCATACGCTGGTCGTGGGTCCGACCGGCGCCGGCAAATCGGTGCTTTTGGCGCTGATGGCGCTGCAGTTTCGCCGCTATCCTGACGCACAAGTCTTCGCCTTCGACTTTGGGGGCTCGATCCGCGCGGCCGCGCTCGCCATGGGTGGCGACTGGCATGATCTCGGCGGCGCGCTGTCGGACGATGCCAGCGAACCGGTTGCGCTTCAGCCCCTGGCCCTGATCGACGATGCCGCGGAACGCGGCTGGGCGGCGGAGTGGATAGCAAACATTCTCGCGCGTGAGACAATCGTCGTCACGCCGGACGCCAAAGACCACCTCTGGTCGGCGCTAACGTCGCTCGCCTCCGCACCGGTGTCCGAGCGGACGCTGACCGGTCTGTCGGTGCTATTGCAATCGCAGACGCTCAAGCGTGCGCTGCAACCCTATTGCCTCGGCGGACCCTATGGCCGGTTGCTCGATGCCGAGGCCGAGCGGTTGGGAGAGGCCGAAGTCCAGGCCTTTGAAACCGAAGGCCTGATCGGGACGAGTGCGGCGCCCGCGGTGCTCGCCTATCTCTTTCATCGCATCGAAGGGCGGCTCGACGGGCGGCCGACCTTGCTGATTGTTGACGAAGGCTGGCTCGCGCTCGACGACGAAGGGTTTGCCGGACAGCTCCGTGAATGGTTGAAAACGCTGCGCAAGAAGAACGCGTCGGTGATCTTCGCCACCCAATCGCTTTCGGACATCGACGGCTCCGCAATCGCACCCGCGATCATCGAGAGTTGCCCGACGCGGCTGTTCCTACCGAATGAGCGTGCCATCGAGCCACAGATCACGGCGATCTACCGTCGCTTCGGTCTCAACGACCGCCAGATCGAGATCCTCGCACGTGCAACACCCAAGCGCGACTACCACTGCCAGTCGCGGCGGGGCAATCGCCTGTTCGAACTTGGGCTCGGCGACATCGCGCTCGCGTTCACGGCTGTCTCGGCCAAGTCCGATCAGGCCGCGATCGGGAAGATCGTCGCCGAGCACGGACGCGACGGCTTCGTCGCCGCCTGGCTCGTCCACCGGGGTGTCGGATGGGCGGCAGATCTCATTCCCAATCTCTCCACCGAGAGGCCATCAACATGATCCGAATCCGTCAACTCGCGGTGGCGAGCGTGGTCGCGCTCCTAGTCACCTTCCCGGCAGCCCGATCCTCAGCGCAGATCGTAGTCTTCGACCCGAACAACTACGCGCAAAATTTGCTCACCGCCGCTCGCGCGCTGCAGCATATCAATAACCAGATCACATCGCTGCAAAATCAAGCCCAGATGCTGATCAATCAGGCAAGGAATCTCGCTAACTTGCCGTATTCGTCGCTGCAGCAACTGCAGTCCTCGATCCAGCGCACCCAACAGCTTCTGACCCAGGCCCAGCGGATCGCTTACGACGTCCAGCAGATAGACCATGCCTTCTCGACCACCTACGCGCCGGCTTCCTCGGGAACATCTAGCCAGATGTTGATCACAAATGCGCAAGCTCGCTGGCAGATCTCGGTCGCGGCACTTCAGGACGCACTGAGGGTGCAAGCCGGCGTGGTCGGGAACCTTGATACCAACCGAACCCAGATGTCGGCGCTGGTGACGTCGAGCCAGTCGGCAACCGGCGCGCTGCAGGCTGCGCAGGCGGGTAACCAACTGGTTGCACTGCAGGCACAGCAGCTCGCTGATCTGACCGCGACCGTCGCGGCCCAGGGGCGGGCGCAGAGTCTGGAAGCCGCCCAGCGCATTACCGCGCAAAACCAGGGCAGGGAGCAACTCCGCCGCTTCCTTGCGCCTGGCGTTGGCTACCAACCCACCACCGTTCAGATGTTCCACTAATGAGCCGGTATCTCACCCCTCGCCATTTTGCGCGGATCGCGGCGGTAGGTTTCATCGTCTTGATTGCCGCGTGGGCCGTCATCCGCAGCCAACATGGCGAAGACCCCGGGATCATTGCGCCGCTCGAGCGCGAGGAGGTGGATTCGCTTGCCTCAGAGCTTGCGCGCTGCCGGACAGTCACATTGGATGCGACTGCATCGCTCCAAAATTGCCGCCGGGTCTGGTCAGAGAATCGTCGGCAGTTCTTCAGGTCATCCAAAACGACACCGTCACCAGCCGGGCCGATTCCGACCGCAGCCACTGCCTCAGGGAAGATTGAGGATCGGGTCTCGCCGATCGAAGCCGACCAGCTGCAGCGCGAGGTCAGATGATGGGAGGCACCGGTGTCATCGATCGTTTCCTCGAGGTCTTCACTCGTTATATCGATTCAGGTTTCGGTCTGCTCAGTGGAGAAGTTGCGTTCCTCGCCACCACGTTGGCGGCCATCGACATCACCCTCGCAGCCATATTCTGGAGTTGGGGCGGGGATGACGACATCATTGCGCGGCTGGTGAAGAAGACCCTGTTCGTTGGTGTGTTCGCTTACCTAATTGGCAACTGGAATAGTCTCGCCCGCATCATCTTCGAGAGCTTTTCCGGCCTCGGGCTCAAGGCGTCCGGTTCGAGCCTATCCGCTGCTGATTTCCTTAAGCCTGGTCGTGTGGCGCAGGTTGGAATCGATGCTGGACGCCCGATCCTGGACTCGATCTCCGGGCTGATGGGCTACATCAGCTTTTTCGAGAACTTCGTGCAGATTGTCGTGCTGCTGTTCGCCTGGATCGTGGTGCTCCTGGCGTTCTTCATCCTGGCGATCCAGCTCTTCGTCACGCTTATTGAGTTCAAGCTGACAACACTTGCGGGTTTCGTGCTGATTCCCTTCGGCCTGTTCGGCAAGACGGCATTTGCCGCCGAACGCGTGCTCGGCAACGTAATCTCGTCAGGCGTCAAGGTGCTGGTACTGGCCGTGATCGTCGGCATCGGTTCGACCTTATTCTCGCAATTTACCTCGGGCGTCGCCGGCAACCAGCCGACCATCGAAGATGCCATGGCCATGGTACTCGCGGCACTATCGCTGCTTGGTCTTGGTATCTTCGGCCCCGGCATTGCCAATGGCATCGTTTCCGGAGGTCCGCAGCTCGGTGCGGGTGCGGCTATTGGAACCGGCCTCGCGGCTGGCGGAGTCGTCGCTGCAGGCGCAGCCGGTGCGACCATGGCCGCGGGCGCCGCAGGCGGAGCACTCGCAGGTGCGGCCCGCGGTGGCGCATCAGTTGCCGCCGGTGCGTCCGCTGCCTATCGCGCGGGCGGTATTGCCGGCCTCGCGCAGTCCGGAGCCTCAAGTATCGCGGGTTCGCTTCGTCGTACTGCTGGCGCGGCAGCATCGAATGCCGCGGACGTCGGTCAGAGCGCAGCGGCAACCAATTCGGCATCCGCTAGCGGGCCACCCGCGTGGGCGGCGCGCATGAAGCGCTCGCAGACCGTCAGCCACGGCGCCTCCGCGGCAACCCATGCTGTTCGCTCCGCCGATCATGGTGGCGGTGGGGCTTCCGTCGATCTTTCCGAAGGTGAACGCTGATGTTTAAAAGATCTTCCGTGCGCTACGGCCGCACGCCCGAACCAGAAACTCCCTACCAGAAAGCTGCTCAAGTTTGGGACGAGCGCATCGGTTCGGCCAGGGTTCAGGCCAGTAATTGGCGGCTGATGGCTTTTGGCTGTCTGGTGTTATCCGGCGGTCTCGCTTCTGGCCTTGTTTGGCAGTCGGTGCGCGGCACCGTGACACCGTGGGTGGTGCAGGTTGACCATGTCGGTCAGGTTCAGGCTGTGGCACCTGCTGATAGTAGCTATCAGCCGACCGATCCGCAGATTGCATTCCACCTCGCGCGCTTCATAGAGGACGTGCGTGGACTGCCGACAGACGGCATCGTGCTGCGCCAAGGTTGGCTGCGTGCCTATGATTTCACCACCGATCGCGGCGCAGCGGCGCTCAATGACTACGCGCGCACCAACGATCCCTTCGCCAATCTCGGTAAGCGTCAGATCTCGATCGAGGTCTCCAGCGTCATCCGGGCTTCGCCGACGTCGTTCCGCATCGCCTGGATCCAGCGGGCCTACGAGAACGGCAGCCTGAGCACAACCGAGCGCTGGACCGCAATCCTCACCGTCGCGATCGATATGCCGCGCGATGCCGATCGTCTGCGAAAGAATCCGCTTGGAGTTTACGTCAACGCCATCAACTGGTCGAAGGAACTGGGGCAATGAGATCATCTTATGTTGGCAAAGCCGTACTACCGGTTCTGCTTCTCTCCGTCTCCACGCTTGCCGGCTGTGCCATCCCACTAAAGCCGCCGCCGCAGATTTCCTATGACGACGAGGCGCAACCCGCCGTGCAACTCGGCGACCCACCGAAACCGGTCGAGGTTGTGGAACTGCCGAAGCTATTGCCACTTCCGGGCCAGCTCAAGCCGCTGCACGGAGTGCGTTCGAAACCGGAGCCCGGCGATCCTCGTCAACGTGTTGAAAAAGCCAACGCTGCGGCCCGCGTACAACCGACTCGCAATGGCTACATCAACGCGGTACAAGTTTATCCATTCTCGTCGGGAGCGCTGTATCAGGTCTATTCCGCACCGGGGCAAGTGACTGATATTGCCTTGCAGGAAGGCGAGCAACTCGTTGGCTCAGGTCCTGTCGCCGCCGGCGACACCGTGCGCTGGATCATCGGCGATACTGAGAGCGGAACAGGTCCGACCAAGCGCATTCACATTCTGGTAAAACCCACGAGACCTGATCTCGTCTCCAATCTCGTCATCAACACCGACCGGCGGACGTATCTCTTGGAAATTCGCTCAGCCGAAAAAACCTACATGGCCTCGGTATCCTGGCAATACCCACAGGATCAGTTGATCGCGCTGCGCCGTCAGAATGCGAGCGCCGATGCTGCGACGCCAATCATGACCGGCGTGGATATATCGCGGTTGCGGTTCCGCTATGCGATCGAGGGCGATAACCCGCCTTGGCGGCCGCTGTCGGCATTCGATGACGGTTCCAAGGTCTATATCGAAATGCCCGCTGGTATTGCGCAAGGAGAGGCGCCACCGCTGTTCGTCATCGGCCCTGAAGGCGACGGTCAACTCGTCAATTATCGCGTCCGGCAGAACTACTACATTGTCGATCGGCTATTCGCGGCGGCCGAGCTCCGCATGGGTGGCGAGCATCAGCAGACTGTTCGGATCAGCCGCACGGACGGGAGGGCGCGGTGAGCATGGAGCCAGAACCCGACATTCGGCCGCGAAGCGACAATGAACCGGACCGAGTGGCATCGATGCGTTTGCGCCCGGAACGTCCGCGTGTCACGAGGCTGTCCCGCAAAGTGCTCGCGGGTGGAGCGGCGATCGG
>JAQSDT010000756.1 GCA_029946075.1 bacterium
GAGCCTGTCGAGCCAGGTCGCCGGCGCATCGGAAGAAGCCTCCAGCAACATGCAGTCGGTGGCGTCGGCAACCGAGGAACTGTCGGCTTCCGTCGACGAGATCGGCCGGCGCGTGAAGGAATCGAGCCAGATCGCCGAAGCCGCCGTGCTGCAGGCCGAGCAGACCGACGGGCGCATCGGAAAACTTTCGCGCGCCGCGCAGGAGATCGGCGACGTCGTCAAGCTGATCACGGCGATCGCCGAACAGACCAATCTCCTGGCCCTCAACGCCACCATCGAGGCCGCCCGCGCCGGCGATGCCGGCCGCGGCTTTGCCGTCGTCGCCTCCGAGGTCAAATCGCTGGCGAGCCAGACCGCGAAGGCGACCGACGAGATTTCGAACCACATCTCGGGCATGCAGGGCGCGACGCAGGAATCCGTCGCCGCGATCAAGGAGATCGGCGGCACCATCGGCAAGATCTCCGAGATCGCCTCGACCATCGCCAGCGCCGTCGAGCAGCAGAGCACGGCGACGCAGGAGATTGCGAAGAGCGTTCAGAACGTCGCGCAAGGCACGCAGGAGGCCGCGACCAACGTCATGCAGGTCAACCGCGGCGCCACCGAAACCGGCACGGCCTCGGAAGAAGTGCTGAACTCCGCGCGCACCCTGTCGAGCGAAAGCACGCGCCTGCGCGAAGAACTCGACCGCTTCATGGCGAACATCCGCGCGGCGTAAGGTCTCTCGGATCGCCGCGGTTTTGTAGGGTGGGCAAAGGCGCGTAGCGCTGTGCCCACCATCTCTCATCCAGCACGTCTCTCGATGGTGGGCACGCTTCGCTTTGCCCACCCTACGGAACCGCGTTCCGTCACCTTATTCTCCCCGGAACCCCACCCCTCCCGGCACGTTATCTCTCCAGCTGATAAACGCGCCTTCCGCAAAACTCAGCGAAGCAACCCTGGAACCAGGACGTTCCGGGGCGTTTCCCGTTGGCGCATCCGCACGCATTTGTAGAGTAGGGTGAGATGGATCAGGATCTGGCTGAATTGCCGATGAAAGACGACATCGCTGCAAACGACGACACTGCGCCGGAAACCGTTCCGGTGCCGCGCGCGCTGGTGCCGCATTTGAGCGAGACCGCGATCCTGCTCGATATCGACGGCACGCTGCTCGATCTGGCGCCGACGCCGCGCGAGGTCTGGGTGCCGCCGGGCCTGTCGAAGACGCTCAATCGCCTGTTGCAGCGAACCAATGGCGCGCTGGCGCTGGTCAGCGGCCGATCGCTTTGCGATATCGATCTGATTTTCGCGCCCGATCACTATCCGGCCGTCGGCGGCCACGGCGCCGAGATGCGGATCGAACGCGAAAGCGACTCGCTCGCCGCGCACGCGCCGCCGATGGACAAGGAACTGAAAATGCGGCTCGCGGCGATCGCAAAGCTCAGCCCGGGCATCCTGCTCGAGGACAAGGGCTATTCGCTGGCGCTGCATTATCGCCTCGCGCCGCATGCCGAAAAGGCGATCTATGCCGCGGTGTCGCTGATCCGCGCCGATCTGTCCAATGCGCCGATCGAGGTGCTGCCCGGCAAATGCGTCTGCGAGATCAAGCATTCCGGTTTCACCAAGGCGACCGGCGTGCATGAGCTGATGACGCGCGAGCCCTTCAAGGGCCGTCGCCCGCTGTTCATCGGCGACGACGTCACCGACGAAACCGTGTTCGCCATCATGCCGGACTATAACGGCTTCGCCTTCTCCGTCGGCCGCCGCGCGCAGGGCGTTGCCGGACATTTCGATACGCCTGACGATGTCAGGCAATTTCTCGCGCATCTGCTTGACGACGAAAGCGACGCAGCGCGGCCATAAACGGTTTCGTGTTGCCGGGATATCGACACAGATTCTTCGCGTCATATCCAAAACGACGCAACGAATTCTGCTTTTTGTGAGTTCCTGCGAGTTCCCTGATGCGCAGCCCGAATTTGGTTTCAATTCGTTGAAAGGGTGACCAGGAACCATATTGATGAATGGTTGTTAAGTCAGACGAACCAACAGGAGGGGACCTGTGAAACTCGTCGTCGTTTCCAACCGCGTGTCGCGCGGAAAACCGAACGAACCCATGACGGGGGGACTCGCCGCGGCGTTGTTGCCGGTGGTCGAGAAGTCGGGTGCGATCTGGGTCGGTTCCAGCGGCAAGGTCCGCAGCGGGAACCCGCGAGAGCCTTTCGCCGAAATCGAGGCGCTCGGCGCCGGCGCGCTGGCGATGCTGGATCTGCCGGCCGCGCATTACGGCGGCTATTATGAAGGCTTCGCCAATTCCGCGCTGTGGCCGGCGCTGCATTCGCGCGCCGATCTGATCCGGGCGACGCAGGACGATTATCACAGCTACCGCGAAGTCAACGCCTTCATGGCGCGAGCGCTGCTGCGCTTCCGCAAGCCCGACTCCATGTTCTGGATCCAGGATTATCATTTTCTCGCGCTCGGCGCGGAGCTGCGCGATCTCGGCGTGTCGGAGCCGCTCGGCCTGTTCCTGCATACGCCGTGGCCGACGCGCGCGATCTTCGGCGGCGTGCCGCATCATCGCGCGCTGATCGAGGCGATGCTGGCCTATGACCTGATCGGCTTCCAAACCGAGGAGGACTGCGAGAATTTCCTGTCCTGTGCGCAGGACGAACTCGACCTCACCGTGCATGACGGCGTCGTCCTCTCCTCCCACGGCCGCACCCGCGCCGCGGTGTTTCCGATCGGCATCGATCCCGCCAAATTCGCCCAGCTCGCGGCCAAGGCCGCGACGCATCCGGACGTCTCGCGGCTGCGCCGCAGCCTCAACGGCGAGAAGCTCGCGATCGGCGTCGACCGTCTGGATTATTCCAAGGGGTTGATCAACCGCATCAAGGCGTTCGAGCGGATGTGGACGCTGCAGCCGCAGCTGCTGCGTACCGCATCGCTGCTGCAGATCGCCACGCCCTCGCGCGGCGGCATCGAGGCCTACGGCAATCTGCAGAGCGAGGTCGCCAGACTCGTCAGCGACGTCAACGGCATTCACGGCGAGGTCGACTGGACGCCGATCCGCTATCTCAACAAGGGTTTTGGCCAGGCCGTGCTCGCCGGTCTCTATCGCACCGCGCAGGTCGGCGTGGTGACGCCGCTGCAGGACGGCATGAACCTCGTCGCCAAGGAATATGTCGCCGCGCAAAACCCGGTCGATCCCGGCGTTCTGGTGCTGTCGAAATTCGCCGGCGCCGCCAACGAACTCGACACCGCCTTGCTGGTCAACCCGCACGACATCGACGGCATGGCCCGCACCATCGCGGCCGCCCTCTCGATGCCGCTGACCGAGCGTCGGATGCGCTGGGAAGCCATGATGACCAAACTGCGCGGCGGCACCATCCAGCAATGGTTCGCCGATTTCACCGACGCGCTCGCAGAAAGCCAGCTCGACAAAGGCCCTTTGGGACCCGTGCTGGCTGAGCCTCGGCCGTCATGGCCACTGCGTTCAGCCACGAATGGCGGCGTGCGGTTTCACTAATAGCTCCCCCTCATCCTGAGACGCCGCTTCGCGGCTCCTCACCATGAGGATCTGAGCCTCAATGACAATACGAAACCCCATCCAGCACTGGACACCGCGCCCGTGTCGGCGCACTCGGATTCTCCATCGGCACCACGCCCTTGCCCGACCCGACGAACACGCCCGGCCCGACCACGACAGACGATTTATTCCCGACGATCACGCTCGGATGCGGCGAAGCCAGCCGCGATTGCGACCCGTCCGCCCAGACGATGGCATCCCCGGTATGAACCCCGCGCCGCCCGTCGTCGCACGACACATCGGAGCCGAGCCGCGTGCACGCCTGCGCCATCGCAGGCCCGGCCGAGACCGCGCCAGCTGCCGCCAGCAGAATGGCCATTGAGAGCGCCCGCGCGATGATCATGCCGTCCTCCAGGAACCGTGTTGCCGGTATGGTCGTCGATCCCGGCCGAATTCCGGTTCAAGGCCCATGCTTGACGATGTCGGCGCATTCTCAATAGTAAAAATTATCAAGTAAATTCAGATATTTAAAGAAATTCAGCCCGCCGCCCCCGGCCTCCCTTGCAAAATCACTCCTGCCCCTTCAAGAGAAGGCCTCCGGAGAGATGGCCGAGTGGCTTAAGGCGCACGCTTGGAAAGCGTGTGTGCGGGAAACCGTACCGTGGGTTCGAATCCCACTCTCTCCGCCATTAGAATCAGGCAATGCTGATACCGCGACAGGATATTTTGATACCGCGTTTTGTTTTTCACGCACCCATCGCATGAACGCCTTGCTCGGCAACTCGCCGGTCTTGTCGCAGGTGTGGAACTTCAGCCGGCCAGTCGCGGGCATAGTGCCACGCAACCTTGCGACCACCGATCACTTCAACAAGGGATCGAGGAAGCGCAGATGCTCCCGCACGAAGACGGGACGCAGGTGCGCGTCGTCTGAGAATTTCGGCTCGCTCGCTCCGAAGAAGGGCAAGCAGCCCTCGCCGGTGCCGCAGATGTCGGGAAGTGGATCGAGTAGCGTCGCCCCGGTGTGCTCACCGATGGCGCGCAGCTTCGCGTTCACGGTGGCATGGACAGTTTGCAGCTCGGCGGTGGGTACTGCCTGTTCAACGTCGGGAGCGATCCGAAAGCCGGTCAGGCTGCGCGTTACCATCTCGCGGGGACTAAAGCGGGGGTGTCGAGGGACCGCCAGCACCAAATAGACCTTCGCTCCCTGGCCTTGTAACAAGCGTACATAGTGTTCGAGATTGGAATAGAAGGCGTCCACGCCCTCCTTTGTGGTTAAGGGCAAGCGCCTACCCTCTACCTCCATCATCATTTCCTCGTTGATGTAGCCTGACCATGCAGCACCAAGCACCACGGATTGCACTTTCTCACGCTGTACCAGGTCGACCAAAATCCTGGGCAAATTAGCACAGGGTGCAAATTGGTCGCGCTGGATCAGCCCCGGCACCGCGGCGCACCTGGGGCCTGTCACGAAATAGGTGTTGGCGGCCAACTGACGTTCGTCGGCCAGTTGCTGCACTCTAGGTCCGTAGTGGAACAGCAGGCTGTCGCCGCCCAACGCCACCTTGCGCTCGCCGTGGCCCAGCTGGGCCACCAAAGGCCAGCCGTGGTCTAGCACCTTCATACCCGTGGTCGGCTTGAAGTCGGCATCAAGTCTGGCGATGCCGATCTTCCGGACGTCGATACCGGGAAGGGGCGGGAAGCGTTCCGGGAGCCCCTCCTTGGTCCACACGGCAAGTCCGGCAGCACCCAGAATCGCCATTGAAGCAGCGGCGATCTGGGTGCGACGCTGGCGGTGCGCTCCAAAGCGGATCGGATACTCGATGAAACGGTAGGTAGCCCAAGCCAGTAGAAAACTAGCAGCCAAAAGCGCCGTGGCCATGAGGGGCGTCGGCGGCTTACCCAGGCGAATAATATATGCATAGGAAATCAGTGGCCAGTGCCAGAGATAGAGCGGATAGCTTATCAGTCCGACGAAAACCACGACACGGTTAGAGAAGACAATGCGGTTCACCGCAGCTGTGCGCCCGGCTAAGATTATCGCAACCGACCCCGCCACTGGCAGCAGAGCTGGCCAGCCCGGAAAGCGTAGTCCTGGCGTGAACGACACTACGGATGTCAGCAGGATTGCTAAGCCAGCAAAGGAAATCCAGGAGCGGACGCTGGGCGAAAGAACAATCGAGCGCCCCCAAGCCAGACCCGCCCCGGCTAGAATCTCCCAGAAACGTGCGACGGGTAAATAGAAGTCGTCGGCGATGTTGTTGATGGACAGGGCGATGTTGATTGCGAAGGAGGCCAGGAACAGGACGGCCAGCAGTTGTCCCACCTTCGCCTTTATCCGGAAGGCCGCCCACAGCAATGCCGGCCAGAGGATGTAGAACTGCTCTTCAATACCGAGAGACCATAGATGCAAGAGCGGCTTTTGACTGGCGGCGGCGTCGAAATAGCCGGCTTCGCTCCATATCGCTATGTTGGAGAGGAAGCCCGCGCCGAAGAAGACATGCTTGGCCAGCTCTGCCAGCTCGAACGGCATCAGAAAAACGAAACCGAACGCCAGTACGGCGGCCAAGCAAACGGCCAGCGCCGGGAAAATGCGCCTGATACGCCGGCCATAGAACGTCGCGAACGAGAAGCGGTGTTCGCTCATTTCAGTGAAAAGTATTTGCGAGATGAGGAACCCTGAAATCACGAAGAAGATGTCTACGCCCACAAAGCCGCCCGTGACGACTTTCGGAAAAGCGTGAAAGAGCACTACCGAAAGTACGGCAAACGCCCGTAGCCCATCGATGTCCGCGCGGTAGTTGTCGGTGGCGCGCTGAGAGAGGAAGGGCTTCATCATGCTCGCGGCATCGTCTCGTCTGAATTTTGGAGAAGTATGGGTTTTTGCCTCCGTAATTGCGTCGCAAGGCCGTTCCGGCGGTTTGTACAGCATCCCTTGGGGGGGTGCTTCGCTCAGCGTGCTACGCCCTGTGGTAAACTATATGTGTGCCCTAGTTGATATCGCGACCGCCGCTGAAACAGGTCTCACGGTCTCAAGCGAAGGCACCGTGAGACTCCTTTTTCCCCATTTCATGCCGCACGCTGGCTCTGATTTGATCCTGCGAGGGGATATTTTGATACCGCAATTTGTTTTTCACGCCCCCAGCGCATGAATGCCTTGCTCGGCAACTGGCCTGTCACTTCGACGCGCGTGCCCGGACGCAGTTCCGACTGTTGCCCTGTCATCACACTGGCCGGCAAATCGATCGGGGGCCTGCCTCAGCCATTGGTTGTCAAAGCCCAATGGGCCTACTTTGTCGATGGTATTGAAAGATTTCGATACGCGCATTGGGATGCGTCATGCTGCCCAACCGGCTCGTTTCCGTTTCAGAGAACTTATCTGGATTGGCGGATGCATTTCATCAGTACACGCAGTTTCTGGCCCTCGCTTTTGCTGGGTCTTGGTCTCCAGTTTGCGCTGAGCGGGACGGCGTCCGCGCAGTGCGCGGGATCGATCTGCACCGTCGCAAGTGAGGGCGATCTGACGACGGCGATCAATTACGCCAACGCCAACGCGAACACGACGATCAACATTTCGAACGGGACGACGATCACGCTGATGTCGAACATGCCCATTCTCCAGGGCTCAGGCACCGTCATCAACGGGACCGGTGCAACGCTTGACGGCGCCAACACCTATCGCGGTTTCTTCATCTATTCCGGATCGACCGCGATCAATGGCCTGACAATCACCCAGGCTGTCGCGAAGGGCGGCAATGGCGGTTCGGCCGATGGCGGCGGCGGAGGCGGCCTTGGAGCCGGAAGCGCGGTATTCGTCGGCAGCGGCGCGCAGGTCACGGTGAGCGGGGTTCAATTCACCAATGGCGCTGCGACAGGCGGCAATGGCGGCGATTCTTCAATAGCAAATTCCGGTGGCGGTGGCGGCGGGTTCATCGGCAACGGCTTCAATGGCGGCGGTGGTGGCGGGGGGCTGTTCGGTAACGCCGGCAGCGGCACTAACGGCGGTGGCGGTGGCGTAACCGGTCGCGGCGGCAACGGCACCATCGGCGGTGGCGGTGGCACCGCGAACGGAAGCAACAACAGCGGGAACAATGGCGGCAATGGCGGCGCGGACCTCACGCACATCCGGGAAGTGATGCGGATTCAAAACGGTGCGGAGCAGCTGTCATTTGGTTGTCAGAATACCGGGGGCGGAGAAGGTCGGACTCCAGTTCCTCTCCCTCTTACCTATACCAGTTCGATCTGCGCGTGATGGCCGGCGGCCGCCGCCAAACGTCTGTCGCGCGTCAGCAGCGGCGCATCGAGCACCTCGGCCAGCGCGACATAGGCAGCGTCATAAGCTGTCAAATTATTCCGCAACTCCCATATGCGCGGCAGAAGGAAATCGTGCGGATATCGCCGCAGGGAGAGGTCCGCCAGGTCGGTGAGTGCCATGCGCCCGCGCTCGCCGTCGATTTCCCCATTGGTGGCATAACGCCGGATCACCTGGGCGACTTCGACGTCGAGCAAATGAGGTGCGTGGAGTGTTTGACGCGGCGCGAACAGCCGATTTTCCACGGTCCCGGCTGATGACGTGCGGAGAAGAACTTCAAGCAAAGCCGAGGCATCAACGACGATCACGTGCGATCGCGCTCTGCGCGAACCGCATCGGCCGGCGCGACGGAAGCGGCCGTTTCAGGGCGACCGCGTAAGCGCGCCCGCAGCTCGTCGAGCGTCGGCCGTTCCGCCACCTGACGAATCTCGCTGAGCAGATAGTCGGAAAGCGACATGCCCGCCAACGCGGCACGCGACTTGAGCCGGCGATGCAGCGCATCCGGGACATTGCGAATTTGAATCATCGTGCCCATGCGCGAAACATAGAAGCATGTGCTACACATGTCAACGCTGTAAGCTGCACCCGACGTTGCGATCAACCAGGCATGGCCACGATCATCCCGGCAAAGATTCCGGCGGCGCCAGCAATGAGGAGCCTGCGCCCGCCTCTCGCGCACCGCGATAGGTCGTGCGACGGCCCGGCCGCCGACGAGTGTAGAAGAATGATCGCACACCGTGCCACCCTCCCGTTCCGGGAGGTGACAGATCGGTCAGGGAAACGCCCTGCCGAACCATCTACCCGCCACCGACCCATCCCCATCGATCCAGGGTACCGGCGGCAATGTCGGCAAATAGGATGCATACGGCATCACCTTTGCCAGCATTATTCTGCCCGGATACTGCGCGAGGAACGTCTTGTTCATTCCCCCGTCGAGCCCGCTGTAGATCGACGCCGCCGGCACATTGTCTTCCACCAATCGCGCGTATTCGATCTCGTCGGCGCGCCGTTTCTCCAGCGCCCGCCGCTCGATGTCGGGATTGACGACGAAGGGCGGGCATTTTTCGTTTCCGTTGAACACCAGCGGGTGCGGCGAATTCGGCGGCGGCTCGGCGTCGAAGACGTAGCGGCGGTTGCACACGTCCACTTTGGGTTCGCGCTGCGTCGTCTCGAAATGATCGTTGCCGATCTTGAGCATGTTCCAGAATGCGAGATTCGGGCTGTTGCGATGCCGCGCCAGATTCGCCGGCGTCAGGCGGAACGGATAGGCCTGCACCTGGAACGACGGCCGGCCGCCGAGCGCGTCGCGCGCCAGCGCATAGATCTCGCTGATCTGCTCGTCGGTCATGGCATAGCAACCGCTCGACCAGCAGTCGCCATGGATCATCAGGAATTTGCCGTTGCGTTTGTGCGCCCTGTCGAACTTGTTGGGATAACCGACATTGATCGAAAGATAGAAGGCGGAGTTGGGGTTCATCAGTTCGGGCGTCACCGTATAAAACCCCTCCGGTGCCTGCCGGTCGCCCTCGTGCAGCTTCGGTCCGAGATCGCCCGACCATCGGCAGATCGGGTAGGTCTTCAGCATCTGGAAACGGCCGGTGATATCCTGCTTCCAGACTTCGAGCTCCGCCTCCTGCTTGAAGACGCGGAGCACGATCGGCGAATTCTTCGGCATCTTCTTCTGCGCCAGCAGCGCGAGCATCTCGGCGGGTAATTCTCGCGTCGCCTTGGCCGGCAACGGCCTGCTGCTTTCGCCAAGGCACGTGACCGGCGTCAAGGCCGCGGCCAAAACCGCCGCCAGCACCAGAGCACGTCGGACCATGGCGAGGATCACGCGCCGCTACTTCTCGAAGCCGACGAACACCGTCGCTTCCTCGACCGACTTTCTTTCCGACACCACCGCATTCGCCGGAAAGCTTTCATCCGGCCAGCCCAGCGCGATGCTTTTCATGATGACCTGATCGTCGGCGATGCCGGCGTGCTCGCGCACCACGGGGGATTGCATGATGCCCTGGCTGTTGATCACGGCGCCTAACCCGCGCGACCAGGCGGCGTTGACGAGAGCGGTCGCCACGGCGCCGCAATCGAACGGCGTGTCGTCGCTGCCGTCGAGCACGCGGTCATAGGTGATGATCACGCAGACCGGCGCGTCGAACTGGCGGAAGCCGCGCAGCACCCAGTCCTGCCGCTTGTCCTTGTTGTCGCGCTCGATCCCCATCGCGGAGAACAGTTGCTTGGCGACGCCGACCTGCCGGTCGCGGTGCACGCCGGCGAAAGGCTGCCCGGTGCGGAATTCGCGCGAGTGCGGGATGCCAGCCACGTTTCGTTCGGTATTGCCGGCGCGGATCCGGTCCAGCGGCTCGCCCGAGATGACGTAGAAATTCCACGGCTGCGTGTTCATCGACGACGGCGCGCGCATCGCAAGGCCGATGATTTCCGCAATCAGCTCCTTTGGCACCGGATCGGGCTTGTAACCGCGGATACTCCGGCGACCGAGGATGACGTCATCGAACAGCATGTGCGTGGAATTCCCCTGATGATTTCCGAACCAGCCTTCGCCCAGCGGACCGCATCCGATGCGATGCCCGTCGTTCGTTCAGCTTATATTGGGATGCTGAAATTGTGCCGCTGATTTGCCCGACGTGTCAAGCTAGGGCAAATTTCGTACTTTGCATGGGGTTGTTTTCGATCTTTTATTTTGCGCGAACCGCGAACCCGAAAATCCTTGATCTTTCAACGACCATGGGCAGGCGCTCGCCTACGGTCTGATACGGCGGGGCGCCGTGACGGGAATCGCATCGCCGATGCCCCCGGTTCGCCGCGCACCGAGCCGGCGGCACAGGCCCAGCAGCGGCCGCTCGACGAGAATATTCAACAGCAGGCCAAGCGTCACGACGATGCCGGTGGTGACCACGACCAGCGCCAGCGGCGGAATGATCGGCACGATGCCCGCGATAGCCGCGCTGGCCAGCGTCACCGTCTGCACCTGCGCCAGATAGATCGAATAGGAGGCATCGCCGAGCCGCGCCAGCGCGCGCTCTGGCCATGACGGCTTGATGCGCATGCGGCTGACAAAGGCCGCGGCGGCGACCAGGCCGGCGGCGGGGATGCCGGAGACGATGGCGCGATCCGTCGGGTCCGCCGCCAGCACCGCGGCCATCGCGCAAGCCGCGGCCATCGCCGCCGGCCAGCTGACGCGGCCGTTCACGAACAGGCCGGCCACGATGACGCCGAGCACGAATTCGAGGATCATCGAATCGACGAAGAAGGCATAATGCCCGAGCGCGGCGTCGACGCCGGGAAGTCGCCCGGCGATGACCAGTAAGGAAAACAGCATCACGATGTTGCGCCAGACATCGCGCGTCGCCGCCATCAGCAGCGTCACCGCGAGATAGAAATACATCTCGTATTCCAGCGACCAGCCGAGATAGACGATCGGCATCTCGCCGTCGGTGAAGGCGATGAACCCGAGCGATTTGAGGATGTGGCGCGCCGTGTACCAGCCCGGCGTGCCGAACGTCGCAGGCAGCGTCACCGCCAGCACGGTGATGGCGAGCGTGACGACGAAGTACAGCGGCACGATGCGCTCGATGCGGCGGCGCAGAAATTCCGCCGGCGTCAGCGTCGCGCGGTTCGTCGCATAGAAGATGATGAAGCCGGAAATGACGAAGAACAGATCGACGCCATGCCCGCCATGCGAGAACAGGAACGAGATCGCGCCCTCGGGAACCCTGAATCCGTCAGGCGCGACGCCCCAGGCGTGAAAGGCAACGACGGCAACCGCGGCAAGCAGGCGAAGAATCTGGATGTAAACGAGCATTGAGTCTCATTAGCGCGCGGGGACGGGGGCTCATAGACCAATCCCGGCATGCCAGAAATGCCGGGGAATTATTTCGGTTGTCGGATCGCCCGGTCGTACGCGTCGATCGACAGTTTGGCGCGGGCAGCGACTTCCGCTGCATTCATGCCGGGCTTGTAGAGGCTGCCGCCGAGGCCGAAGGCGAGAATGCCGGCCTTGATGTAATCCGCGAAATGGGCGTCGGAGACGCCGCCGACGGCAGCGATCATCATGTCGGGCGGCAGCACCGCGCGGATCGCGGTGATACCGGCGGCGCCGAGCACGCTCGCCGGAAAGAATTTCAGGCAGGAGGCGCCGGATTTGGCGGCCAGCAGCGCTTCGGTGGCC
>JAQSDT010000757.1 GCA_029946075.1 bacterium
CGTGTTCGGACGCTTGCATATCGTCCCCATCGTAGCCGAATTTCTCAGGGCTTATCCGGACATCGACATTCGAATGGTTCTGGCGGACGGGGTAGCCGATCTGCTGGAGGAACGTGTCGATCTTGCAATCCGAATAGCCTCGTTGCCTGACAGCAGCCTCCTCGCAGTCCGAGTGGGTTCAATCCGCCGCGTGGTGTGCGGTAGTCCTGCATACTTTGCGGAACGCGGCATTCCGACAAAGCCGGCCGATGTCGGCACCCACGACTGCGTTACCCGCGACGGCCAGTCGTTCGACAATTCGTGGCCGTTCGGCGCGGGTAAATCCAGCGTCACGATCGATATTCATGCGCGATTGATCGTCAACACCGCCGAAGCCGCGATAGATGCAGCAATCGCGGGAGCCGGGATTACACGCGTGTTCTCCTACCAGATCGTCGATGCCGTTCGAGACGGAAGGCTGGTCGTGGTCCTTGAAGATTACGAGCCTGAGCCAATGCCGGTCAGCCTGGTCTATTCAGCGCAAGGGCTGTTGCCGCTCAAATTGCGCGCATTCATTGATTTTACGGTGCCGCGACTGAAAGCGAAATTCTCCCGCCTCACGCTTTGATTTCGAAGGCGCGGTCTACAGCACGGCTCGACCGCGGCCGCGAGCCAAACGTCCGATAACAGCAGTTTGCAGGAGCCGTGCTGCGGATCAGCGCTTCTTGCGCCCTCTCCTGGGCGTCACCGGTGGTTTTTCGGCACCGAAAGAAGCTCAGCGGTCAGGACCTCGAGCCGACGGAAGTGCCCGGCGCGATTAACTCTTCTTGCCTCGCTTCACCTGGCTACTTGGGACAGATTTAGCATTGGGTTTGTAAGCCGAACGTCCGTCTCCCAACGCATTGCCGTGACCAAGAGTCGTATCTTGCGACAGGCCTTCATCGAAGATTTGGAACGTCGAGAGAAAGTCAGAGCCGGCCCGCATCACATGCTCGGCTGCGAGCGCGGCTGCAGCACGTTCGTCGCCGTCAATTATTGCACGCAGAATGCCTGCGTGCTCTTCCCAGTTGCGCGCCTGGCGCACCGGGTCGGTTGGCGAGAAGAGCATGGCGGTCCGTTCGCGCAGTCGCTTCAGCAGATCGCTCAGCACGCGATTGCGGCCGGCAGCCGCCAGTTCCTGGTGAAATTGCTGGTTGAGTCCGGACAGCAGATCGTACCGCTTCCCTGCAACGGCTTCCGTGCCCTGGTTGAGCACGGCCGCAATGCGCTTCAGCACGTCTTCGTCGCGGCGACGGGCGGCAAGCCGGGCATTCTGCCCTTCGAGCAAGGCCCGGACCTCGATGGTTTCGCGCGCCTCTTCGTCGGACATTGAAATGACGGAAGCGCCGCGCCGCGCGGTCACTTCAATGAGGCCTTCGGATGCGAGCACGCGGATGGCCTCTCGCACCGGATTGCGCGAGACGCCAAACTCGTCGGCGAGCCGGCCCTCGACCAGGCGTTCGCCCGGCATGAGCTTGCGGCTCAGGATCGCCTGCCGCAATTCCTCGATGACCCTGTCGTGAAGCGAAAGGTGATCATCACCAAGACGATGCTTGGAGATTGCAAGCTTGCCTGCCATGAACGACCTGTTCCGCCACATCAAATCCGATGTGACGTATTAGACCGTTCATTGTATACCATCAAGCCGCTGCTCGCACCGTCAACAGGCGGTCACGACTCCGCCGCGGTCGAAGCTTGCTGGCTGGCGATCGGCCGCGGTGTCCAGGAAACGCTGACATCGCCGTTAACGAAGGTCTGGCACGCCATCCGATAGCCGACGGCGAACTGTTCTTCGGTCAGGTGCTTGCGTTCCTTCGGCTTGATAGGGTCGGTATTCTCCAAACCCTTTTCGATCAGGCATTTGCACGTCCCGCAGAATCCGCCGCCGCATTTGAAGGGAATGCCGCCCTGCTCGCGCAAGGAAACCCGCAGCAGATTGCTGTTCGGCGGAGCGGTGACAACCTTGCCGTCATTGGTCAGGAAAATGATCTCGATCATCGCAGCCCCTCCGGTGCGCAGTTCGTCAGCTCTTGCGCAGTTCGGTTTGCATGTGGCCGAAGGTCGTCAGATGCTGTAGCTCGCCGAACGCGAGTTCCGGCGTCTCAAACTTTTCGAGAAATTTCGAGGGCACCTCGTTGACGATCTCCGGCGACCATGTCTCATCGATCACTCTGATCTTGGTGTCCTTGAGCAATTCCGCGATCACGAAGGTCGCCTTCTGGGTACCGTAAAACAGGTAGTCGTAGGCAGCGAGCGGCCGCAGGCCGTCGACGATTTCAGTACGGAATTGTCCGTTCTTGCTTGTCAGGATCACATACATCGAATCTTTCCTTCCTCGTCGGCGCCCGCGCAGCAGACGCAGACGCCGCTGGTTGAAATCAGCCGGCCTTGGCCGGCGCGACGACGTCGGCCAGGGGAGATGCTTCCTGCGACAGCTCGATGTCCTGGTAGAGCCATATCTGGCACGCAAGCCGGTAGCCGCGCGCGATCCTTTCGCCGAGGCGCTTCTTCTCTTTCCAGTTCGGCTCCGGCAAATGCTCGCCGCCCTTGATGATCAAGGCGGCGCATTTGCCGCATTTTCCCATGCCGCAGCCGTACAGGAAGTTCGGATACGGAAACTGCCTGATGCCGGCCCGCACCACGAGATTGGTGTTTTCCTTGACCTCGCCGCGGAATGTCTGGCCATTACGGTGAAAAACGACGTGTGGCATGGGACGCTCTCTGCCGTCGATCAGGCCTGCAGCAGCGCACGCTCTTCGGCGGGCACCTTGTTCTCGACCATGTCGAGCTCCGACAGCGGAATGTCCTTGGCGACATAGTCGTGATAGAGCGCGGTGGTGTAGAGCAGGCGCATCTGCGCACCGATCTCGCAGATCTTCAGGCAGCGCTGCTGCAGCTCCACTGTATTGGCGTGCTCCAGCACAATCTGGTAGCCGCGCTCACCGTGAATTTCATCCGACACGATGTGCAGGTCGAAGAACTCGACCTCCTCGTCGGTGAACTTGTACTTCTCGCGCAGGGTCGGGGTCTGCTTGCGGTAGATCGAGGGCACCTGAGACTCCAGCCCCACGACCAGACCGGCCACCGCCACGATCGGATCCTCGCGCATTGCCACCGCATAGCACCAGCTCTGCAGTCCGCGCGTCGTCGCGGTCATGTTGTCGGGATCAGTGACGCGCTCGCGGGTCGTCCCACAGGCTTCGGCAAAGCGGATCAAGAGGTCGGTGTGGCGGTCGCCGCCGATTTCCTCCTCATACATGTTCTGGAGCAGAAAGTCCTTGGCCTCCTGATATTGCTCCGGCATGTGGGCGTAGATGTAGGCGAGATAGTCGGCGAACGGCCCGACATAGTGGTAGTGGTTCTCGGCCCACCGGGCGAGATGGGCGCGACTGAGCTTGCCGCTAGCCCAGGCAATGCTGAAGGGCGCCTTGTTGGCGCTCTTGCCCTTGATGGCGTTTTCAAGGGCCGTGCGAAATTCCACATGATCCATAAGCTTCTGCATTGTCGCGCTCCTCTATTCCTTGAGAGACGGGCCATCTCGTTACAGCTGTACGCGGCCTCACTAAGAGTATACAGTATACAAAATTGACGCCTTGTCAAACCGCTTCTGCGCTCCATGCGGTCGCTTACCTGTATATCTGATTGATAATATGATAGTATTTTTATCGCGACGTTTTGGTTTTCCCTCTTTTGCAAGACAGTCGCAAATTGATTCTTGCAATATTCGAATACAGTATACAATATAAGCGAGCTCTGAGGGGGAGACAAACAAAATGAACATTCAGCCGCACGTCTCGATCGTCGCCGCGCACTGGGTCTATCTGCTCGGCGTCGCCATCATCGTCCTAACCATGATCTGCCGCGCCAATGTCGTGGTGCCCAGCGTCGTCGCGACATTCCTGGTGGCGCTCGCCTGGACGCAGAGTCCAGTGCTGGCGCTAGGGAGCATCTTCAATGCCAGCTTCACGGCTGCCAAGGAGCTCTTCAACATCTTCCTGGTGATCGCGCTGATGACGGCGCTGTTGAACGCGCTGAAGGTGCTGCGCTCCGACATTCGAATGGTCGAACCGTTCCGCGCAGTCATGAAGAACGGCCACATCGCCTATTTCATGCTCGCCGCGATCACCTACGTGATTTCCCTGTTCTTCTGGCCGACGCCGGCAGTGCCGCTGGTCTCCGCGGTGCTGCTGCCCGCCGCAATCGCCGCAGGCCTGCCGCCGATCGCGGGCGCGCTCGCCATCGCCATCGCCGGACAGGGCATGGCGCTCTCCTCCGACTACATTATCGGCGTTGCGCCGGCGATCAGCGCCAAGGCCGCCGGCGCCGGGGTTAGTGCCGCTGTCGTGGCCGACCGGGCACTGGTGCTGTCGCTGATCACCGGCATCATCGCGATTGTGCTCGCCTATCTCGCGATCCGTAAGAGCATTACGCCGCCCGACGACAAGGCGCTCGAGCGCTGGCAGTCGCAGTCCAGCAATGGCGAGCTGGCGCGCGTCGAGCAGGAAGGCACCTTCGACAAGGCCGAGATCGCGCGCGGTACTGCGGGAGACCAGCAGCCGCTTACGACCCAAACGCAGATCGACAGCACCCTGGCAGCCGTCCCGGCACGGCGCGAATTCTGGTCGCGCGTGTTCGCCATCGTCACGCCCGTGGCGTTCCTCTGCGTGATCGCGGTGATGGTGGCGTCGAAACTCGGCATCGGCCGCGATCTGAAGGGCGGCGATGCCGCCGCTTTGGTCGGCGGCGTCGCCGCGGCGCTGATGATCTGCGCTTCGTTCGCCACCGACAAGATGCGCCGGTTTCTCGATGCCAGCGCGGACCACGTCACCGAGGGTTTCGTGTTTGCCTTCAAGGCCATGGGTTCGGTGCTGCCGATTGCCGGCTTCTTCTTCCTCGGCGCCGATCAGAGCCTGTCTGCACCGATCCTCAGCGTCCCTGCAGCGCAGGCGCCAAATCTGCTGTTCGAACTGATCCAGGCCGCGCAAGGCTGGATCCCCCAGAATCAGGCGTTTGTGGCGTTCGGCGTGCTGATCGTCGGCATGATCACGGGCATTGATGGATCGGGCTTCGCCGGCCTTCCCCTCACCGGCTCGTTGTCGGGCGCGCTCGCGCCCGGCGCAGGACTGAACCCCGCGACCTTGGCGGCCATCGGCCAGATGGGGGCGGTCTGGACCGGCGGTGGCACGCTGGTTGCCTGGTCGTCGCTGATCGCGGTCGCCGGCTTCGCGCGGGTCCCGGTCTTCCAGATCGTACGGATCGTGATGGTGCCGGTGCTGGTGGGCCTGGCGGTCTCCACGATCTGCGCTATTGCGATCTGGCATTAGGGGGCTCGCCGACATGAGCAACGCAGCGATTCAGGATGTCCACCCGCCGGCGGAGAGCGTCGCCGCCATCGACGAATTCCGCAACCACATCGGTGGCGAGTGGACGCGTAGCGCGCGAGGCAAGACCTTCGACAATCCCAATCCCGCGCACACGAGAGACATCGTCGGCCGTTTTCAGGCCTCTGCATCAACCGATGCGTCGCGCGCCGTCGAAGCCGCGGCGCTGGCCTTCGAAAGCTGGAAGCGAACGCCGGTGTCAAAGCGCGCCGCCATCCTCAACCGAGCCGCCGATCTCCTCGATGCCAATGTCGATCGCAATGCGCGCGAGTTGACGCGCGAGATGGGCAAATCGCTCGCGCTGGCCAGGGATGAATTCTTGCGGACGGCCCAAACGCTGCGGTTCTACGCCGTCGAGGGCCAGTCGCTGACGGGTGAAGTGTTTCCGAACGACGATAACGACACAACAGTCTACACCCTGCGCGAGCCGCTCGGCGTGGTGTCCGTAATTACGCCCTGGAACTTCCCGGTCTCGATCCCGGCCCGCAAGATTGCCCCCGCCCTGGTCACCGGCAACACGATCGTGTTCAAGCCCTCGTCGGATGCGCCGCTGAGCGGATTCCGGCTTGCCGAGGCGTTGATTGCGGCCGGTTTGCCAAAGGGTACGCTCAACTTCATCACCGGCAGCGCGGCTGAAATCGGCCCCGCCATCACCGAACCCCCGGTGATCCGCGCGATCTCCTTCACCGGTTCAACCGCGGCCGGCGAGAAGATTTGCCGTTCTGTTGCTTTCACGACGCGCACGCAGATGGAGCTCGGCGGCAAGAACCCGCTGATCGTGATGGAGGACGCAGACCTCGACCACGCGGTGGACCTGGCCGTCAAGGGCGGCTTCTCGCTTGCGGGCCAGGCCTGTACCGGCACCAGCCGGGTTCTCGTCATGAAGCAGGTGCGCATCGAGTTTACCAAGAGGCTCGTAGCACGCGTAAAAGCCATGAAGATCGGCAGCGGTTTGGCTGCAGGCATGGACATGGGACCGCTCGCCACCGAAAGACAGCTCGAAACCGTGCTTCGCTATATCGCGATCGGAAAGCGCGAGGCGACGCATCTGTACGGCGGTGAACGCCTGGCCGGTCCCGGTTATGACGGCGGCTACTACGTGTCGCCAGCGATCTTCACCGACGTCACGCAAACGATGGCCATCGCGCGCGAGGAGATCTTCGGGCCTGTGCTGGCCATCATCGAAGTCGAGAGCTATGCCGACGCCATCGCCAAGGCCAACGATACCGAATACGGCCTGTCAGCCGCTATCGCGACCAGCAATCCGAAGATCATGCAAAGCTTTGCCAACGACATTCAGTCCGGCACGGTCAAGATCAACCGCACCACGACGGGCAATCTGATCAATGCGCCGTTCGGCGGATTGAAGCGGTCGAGCACTTCGACGTTCCGCGAGTCCGGACGGACCGGACTGGAATTCTACACCCAAACCAAGACGGTCTATCGCGGCGCGTAAGCGCACCGCGACCGGCCCGTTTCCGACGGAAGAGAAAAACAATGAGACCTTCGTTCAAACTGGAACTTGCCGAAGCCCGCGCCATGGTCGCCGCCGCTCTTCGGAAGGCGGCGGAGATCGGCGTGCTGGAGACAGTATGCGTCACCGATGAAGGCGGCTTTCCACTGGCGATGGAACGGATGGATGGCGCCCGCGTCACCGGGCCACAGATATCGTGGAACAAGGCCTTCACCGCGGCCGGCCACAAGCGCTCGACGCATTTGTTCAATTCTCCGCCAAACGGGCCGGCTCTGCCGGGCAACGAAGCCTTCGGCATCCAGTGGAGCTTTGACGGCAAGTTCGCGGTGTTCGTGGGCGGCTTTCCGGTCGTCGTGGACGATGAAGTAATCGGCGGGGTGGGCTTGAGCGGCGGCAATGGTGAACAGGACACGGCTTGCGGGCTTGCCGCGCTGCAGGCGCTGCAAGACCTTCTCAGCAGCCATCGCGTGCTCGTCCTAGCCGACATCAAGAGATAATGCCCGCGCAAAAAAGTTCTCTTCATTGCAATCACAAAAAAAGGCCCCGGCAACTCGCCGGGGCCTTCAGATAAATCAACCGATCTAACTATTAGTACTTGGCAACCACCGGTCCACCAAACTTATAATTGATGCCTGCGCGTACGATGTTCGAGCGCAAGTCAATCGAATGGGTAAAGACGTTGGTCGGGAACGCGATGGGCGGAGCGAACGCGGTGAGATTGGCGCTCGTCGTGTCGATTCGGCCCAAATCAACATAGAGGTATTCGGCTTTAATTGACCAGCCATTCATCAACGCATATTCGGCACCGGCACCTGCCGTCCAGCCGTACCGCGTGCTGTCTGTTGCAGCGGACTCACGAGCGGTCGCGAATGTGTCGGTGAACAGATAGTTTGCGTTCACGTTTGCAACCGCGAGACCTCCCGTTCCGTAGAGCAGCAAAGCCGGCGTTGCCAGAAAGCCGACCCGACCGCGAACGGTCGCCAGCCAGTCCGAAGAAACGGAGGTGTTAACGGTAAAGCCCGTCGGCGCGCAGCAGGGATAAAGGGCGGTCGAACTGGCCGAACCCCTGACACCGAAATAGTTGAAGTCAGCTTCAATGCCGAGAACGGCATTGCTGACCTGCCAATTGTAACCACCGGTCAAGCCGCCGGTGAAACCGGTACGTTTGATATTCTGGCTGCCGGCGATGCCGATGGCAGGCGGGCTGGTCGTCGCGAAATAGCCAACCGGTGAGAACACAGTCGTCGTGGTCGCGTTGGACTCATTCCACTCTCCGCCGGCATTCAAACCGACGTAGAAGCCGGTCCAATTATAGGTTGGAGCTACGATGGCGGGAGCCTTCGTGTAAGGGCGCGCCGCAAGATCGGCCGCCGATGCGGTGACACTGCTGAGTGCAACTGTAATTAACGCGGCAACGAGCTTCTTCAAAGCAGCCTCCCTAATTCCCGATATTTCGAATGCCCACCGGGTTTGTAGCGGGAGGGCTCTGGCAAAAGGTGACCGAACGGCAACGTCGAGAATTTAGGCTGCGACGTGACAATCCGGCCACAGCGAGCGCTGGAGTAGGTCATCGCTATCGGAGCTGGGAGCCAAATTGGGGACTGCGGCAGAAATCAACCGCAAACACCAGCTTTACCAATAGCTTAATAAATATTCGTGGCGGAGAGGGAGGGATTCGAACCCCCGATAGGCTTGCACCTATGCCGCATTTCGAGTGCGGTGCATTCGACCACTCTGCCACCTCTCCAGGCGCCAATGCGGATGATTCCTCGCCCGCGGTCGGGGCGTGTTCTAGGCGAGGATGGCGGGCCAGACAAGGCGCGGGGGGAAGAAATCCGCGCGCGTGCCGGGGTGCAAAAAGGGGGCAAACATGGAGCATTTGACGGTTCGGGCGAACGGCGCGGCGTTCCATGTGGCCCGCACGGGCGATCGCGCGGCGTCTGACATCGCGGCGTTCTTCGAACGCATCAGTTGGCGGTGACTGGAACTGGCGTCGAAGAAAAAGGTGGGACCGCCAGACGCGACAAATAACCGGCGGTCCCGTGCCGCTGCTTTGAAATTCCGGCCGGGAAGTGCGGCTTCGCCGGCCAGGCGGAGCGACAAAATGACGGTAGCAACGGCGACGGAAACGGCAACGCGATCCCGATTTTAACCTAACCAGTCAACCTTACCTCGCCTGGCAACACGCTAATCCTTGGCCTTTTTGGGCTTCTTCTCGCCCTGCTCCTTGTCCTTGCCGCTTTCCTTGCGGCGATTGGTGAATCGCGCATTGCCGAGACCGGTGCCGATGGTCAGCACGCCCCAGCGCTCGACATCCTGCATGAACGGGACTTCGGAAAGTCCCTGGGCCACGCCGTCATTGTGCATCAGCACGGCGGTATCGTGATCGCCTATCTGCGGAATCGCTTCGACGAGGCTCGCCGGCAAATTGAATTTGCTGCTCTCCCAATTTCCCGGCAAATTCTGCGCGCCCTTTTCGATCGAACCATCCGCGTCGATCACGCCGGGACAGGAGATGCCGATGAAGGGCGCCAGCTTGAGGCCCCCGGCATCGGCGGCCGTGATCAGATCCTTCAGCATCTTGACCAGCCGCCTGACCGCGCCCTCGCGCGTCGGCGCGTCGTCGGCGTGCCGCCACAGTTCGGACTTCCACACGGTCGCCTTGGAAAGATCGGACGCCTTCTTCCAGCGCGTCTCGACCACGCCGCAGCGGATATTGGTGCCGCCGATATCGACCGCGAGAATGCTGTCATGGGCTTCGAAGATCCATGACGGCGCCAGATGCAACGTGCCGATCAGGCCGGCATCGTCGGGGTGAAAGCGGATCGGCACCAGATCGACGTCGAAATCCTCGGCCTTGAGAATGAAACCGGTCCGCGCGATGGCGATCTCGCCGACGCGGCTTTGACGAAAGCCGCCACCGACCACGATGCGCTCGGTATCGGCCCACGCCTTTGTCTTGAGAATCCGGCGCGTGACATAGGCCAGTTCCTGCGCGAAATGCTCGATGGCGCCGTGCACCAGCGCCGCCGCGCCGATATCGGCACCGACCAGGACATCGTCGAGTTCGCTTTTCGGAATCTCGTCGGTGGATTTCTTGCCCAAGGGATCATCGCCGTTTTTCTTCAACGGCTTGCGCAGGCCGTCCAGGATCTCGCGAAACGCGCCCTTGCTGGCGCGGTCGCCGAGAAATCCGTCGTCGTCCTTCAGCTCGATATTGAAGCCGTCGATCTCGACCGACGGCAGGCGCGCGGCGCCGTGCCGGGCGATGCCCGTGGTGGTTACGCTGTCGTCTGCCATGTGTCCTCGCCCGATCGCCGATTTTGCCGGCGACAGCGGGCCGGGAACCCATTGGTTTCATGGCGGGCCGGGGCACCCGTGCGCTGGACAGGCCCGTTTCGGCCGGAAATGGGCCAAACCCCTCATTTTTGGCCGGTTTTGGGCCGGGTTTGCCTTGACTCATGGCTTTCTGCGGCTATAAGTCCCCGCATCCGGCGCGGGATTTCTCGCGCCGATTGTTTTTGCGCGAAATTGACGGGGTTTACGCTCCGGCCGTGCGAAAATCGTACCCATAACGACTGACCAAAAAGCCGACCCGGACAGCCCATTGGGAATTCGTCCGAGGCCGGGATCGAACACGAAGGAACAAAACGATGTTCGCAGTCATCAAAACCGGCGGCCGGCAATACCGCGTCGTTCCGGATGATGTGCTCGAGATAGGCAAGATCGCCGGCGATGTCGGCACGATCGTGCAGCTTGGTGAAGTTCTGGTCGTCGGCGGTGACACGCCGGTGCTGGGAGTTCCAACGGTTGCCGGCGCTTCGGTTGCAGCAGAAGTGCTGGACCACAAGCGCGGCCCGAAGGTGATCGCTTTCAAGAAGCGCCGCCGCAAGAATTCACGCCGCAAGCGCGGTTATCGCGACGAGATCACGGTGCTTCGCATCACCGAGATTCTGACCGACAGCGCCAAGCCCTCGATCGGCCCGCGGCCGAAGCGGGAAAAGGCTGCAGCGCCCGCCCCCGCCGCTGACGACGAGTAAGCCGCGAACGGCGAGCAACAAGAATTGATACGCCTCGACTGAAAATTGAGGCGTGACAAAAAGTGAAATGATTCCGTCAAGGAATCGATCTAGAAATATAGCGAAGTCGGAGACGGGCCATGGCTCACAAAAAAGCAGGCGGTTCATCGCGAAACGGACGCGATTCAGCGGGCAAGCGCCTGGGCATCAAGGCCTATGGCGGCGAGCACGTGATTCCCGGCAACATCATCGCGCGTCAGCGCGGCACCACCTGGCATCCCGGCCTTAATGTCGGCATGGGCACGGACCATACTCTGTTTGCCAAGGTCGAAGGTCACGTCGAATTCCGCGCAAAAGGCAATGGCCGCACGTTCGTATCGGTAGTTCCGATGGCGGAGGCGGCCGAATAGACGGTGGACGATAATCTCGAGTCCGCCGGGTCCTGTTGAACCGGCGGAGTCGAAATGGGCTCCAGGGGAGGCGGGAAACCGGCCTCCCCTTTTCTTTTTGCGCATTTCCGCACTCAGGAGCCCGACATGCTGCAGGATTTCCCGATCCCGACACCGACCTTGCGCGCGGCGAGGTGCTGCGTCCTCGAAACCGAACGGCTCACTTTGCGTCGGCCGACCCTCGCGGACGTAAAGGCGATCGCGCGTCTGGCCAACGACCTCCGCATTGCGGAAAACACCCGCCGCCTGCCGCATCCCTATCTGCAGCACCACGCCGTCGAATTCGTGCGCACGACCGCCGCCGACGAAAGCGAAACCGTGTTCCTGATCGAGCACAGCCTCGATCCGATCGGCATCGTCGGCATCGACCGCCGCGAAGCCGATGCACCCGAGCTCGGCTACTGGCTCGGCGTCGAGCATTGGGGCCGCGGCTTCGGAACCGAAGCCGCGCGCGCAGCCATCGATTTCTTCTTCGAGGAATGCGATTGCGAACATCTGATCGCGGGCGCACGCGTCGCCAACCCGGCCTCGCGCAACAT
>JAQSDT010000758.1 GCA_029946075.1 bacterium
CCGGGTGGATATCGCGAGGATGGTGAAGATCGCCGCCAGGAGGATGCCGGCGGCATAGCCCATGAACAGCACTTTCAGCGACGCCCACGCGCGCAGCGGAATGGTGCCGTCGCGCACTTTGTCGAACATGGTGAGAATGGTGTCGTGGAAGGTCGGGAACAGCAGCGGATTGTCGAGGACCGTGCCGTAGATTTCCCAGGCCGCGGCGAGGAAGACGATGATCACGGTCTTGCGGACGAAGCCGTCGTTCCACAGCAATTCGAGGACCGTCAGCTTGCGCTCGACCTCGGCCGGCACGGCAGCGTTCAGGTCCGCGGCGTCGCGCAGCAGGATTCTGGCTTCACCCATGGCGCGCTCCTTCAGTGGGCCGTTGCGGCATCGGCGAACAGCAAATCGTGGATCTGCTTCTCCAGCCGCGCGGCGCTGCCGTCTTCGCTTGATACCTTGTCGACGTCGACGACCTCGGCCTTGACCCGGCCGGGATGCGGCGACAGCAGCAGAATGCGGTTGCCGATCTTGATCGCTTCCGCGATCGAGTGGGTGACGAACAGCACGGTGAACCTGGTTTCGGCCCAGAGCTGCAGCAGTTCATCCTGACAGGTGCGCCGCGTCAGCGCGTCCAGCGCCGCGAACGGTTCGTCCATCAGAAGGATATCGGGCTCCATCGCCATGCCGCGTGCAATCGCGACGCGCTGCTTCATCCCGCCGGACAGCGTGTGCGGATAGGAATCGACGACACGGGTGAGGCTGACCTTCTCGATATAGGCCCGCGCCCGCTCTTCGGCTTCCTTGCGCGGCAAGCGCCGCGTCATCAGCAGCGGGAACATGACGTTTTCCAGCACCGTCTTCCACGGCAGCAGCTGGTCGAATTCCTGGAAGATCATCATGCGGTCGGCGCCGGGCTCGGAGATCTCCCGGCCGCTGATTCGCATCTTGCCTTCGCTTGGCGTCATGTAGCCGCCGACCGCTTTCAGAAGCGTCGACTTGCCGCAACCGGAGGGCCCCAGCAGCACGAAGCGATCGGAACGGTCGACGGTGAAACTGACGCGCTCGGTCGCGGTCACGACCGCGCTCGACGTCTTGTAGCGCAGCGTTACGTCACGGACGTCGAGAAGCGCGGTCATGTCGATCAGTTACCCTTGAGGTCGTGCGACATCGGCAGGTAGTAATCCGTGAAGGCTTTCGGCATGGTCTTCAGCGTGCCGGTCTTGAACAGATGGGCGGCGAACTTCATGGTGCCCTGCGGCTGCAGGTTCCACTCCATCATGCCGGGCTCCCTGAGCCAGGCCAGCAGGTCCTCGACGCTGGTCTTGTCGCCGGTGACTTCCTTGTAGATCTCGACGGCCTGTTTGGTGTCGCTGCGGATCAAATCGTGCGCCTCCCTGGTGGCGTCGCGCACCGCCTGCACGATTTTCGGATTGGCGTCGGCGAATTTGGTGGTGGTGAAGAACTGGGCCTGGCTGAGCGGGCCGCCCATTACGTCGGGCGACGACAGCACGACGTGGGCGCCGGCCACATTCTTCAGTTCGAGGAAGGTAAAGGGCGGGATCGCAAAATGATTGCGGACCTCGTGCTGCGCGTTGGTCATCGCGACATAGGCGTCGGGATGGCCGAGTTGCACGGTGTTGGCATCCAGCTTTGCCCACTGATCGGCGCCCCAGATTTCGCCGGCCGCGATCTGCAGCACGATCGCCTGGGTCGAGACCTTGACGGTCGGCACGGCGATCTTGTCGTTCGGTCCGATATCCCTGAGGGATTTGATATTGGCGTCGCGGCTGATCAGCGTCATCGGCTGCGCCGAGGTGGCGACGATGCCCTTGACGCCGCCGCGGGTGCGATCCCACAGCAGCAAGAGATTGCCGGTGCCGGTGTTGAGGATGTCGACGCCGCCGGCCAGCAGCGCGTCGGTCTGCGCGCCGCCGCCGCTCAGGTTGATCCACTTGGTGGTAATGCCCGACACGCCGAGGGAAGCCGCATGCTTCTCGATCAGCCTGTTCTTTTCCATGATGTGCGAGGGCATGTAGAAGATGCCCGGCTGCCGCGAGATCGCGATCTCGGATTTCTGCTGCGCCTGCGCCACCGGGCCGGACAGAACAGCCGCAAGCATCGCCATGACGCCCGCGCAGGCGCCCCACACCGTCGTTTTCATTGTGCATCTCCTCCGGCGTTTCGTTGACGCCCTCGCGGAGATGCACTAATGTATTAGTGCATTTGATGCAAGCGTGTTCTTCAACCCGGTTTGTCCGATGGCTCCCCCGCAACTGGCCCGCCGCCGCACCGCACCCGGCTCCGCCGACCGGCTCGACCGTGACCGTCAGGCCGCGCCGCAGGTGTTCGAGCGCCTGCGCGGCATGATCATCGCGCTGGAATTGCCGCCGGGATCGCCGCTGTCACGCGCCGCATTGGCCACGCAATTCGGCGTCAGCTCGACGCCGATCCGCGATGCGCTGATGCGGCTCGAGGAAGAGGGCCTGGTCGACGTCTTCCCGCAATATGCGACCGTGGTCAGCCGGGTCGACGTGCGGCTGGCGCAGCAGGCGCATTTCCTGCGGCAAGCCGTCGAGCTCGAAATCGTGCGCGGGCTCGCGCTCCGACATGACGAAGCCTTCGCCGCCGAACTCAACGCGACGATCGCGCGCCAGCAGCAATTTGCGAAGACCGGCGAATTCGAGAAATTCATGGCCGCCGACAACGAGTTCCACGCCCAGCTCTATACCGCAGCCGACAAGCAGGACATCTGGGCGCTGGTGCGCAGCCGCAGCGGGCATATCGACCGGCTGCGCCGGCTGCATCTGCCTTCGCCGGGCAAGGCGCAGGATATCGTGCGGCATCACCGGCTGATCGTAAAAGCGATCGAAACCGGCCAGCCCGACGAGGCGCAGAAGCATCTGCGCACCCATTTGTCGGGCACGCTGAGCGAGCTCGCGCGAATCCGCGCCCACCACCCGGAATATCTGAGCAACTGAGCGGTGGGCTTATCTGCCCGTCAGCGTGCGTATAACGCGCCTTGCACATCCGCCGGGCGGCATGCATGGAGGCGTTCCCGCGCAGGAAGCAGTTGCAGCACCAGGACGTTTCGGCAAGACTCGCAACCTGATGTTGATTTCTGCGGCGGCGGAGAGTCCCGGTTTGGCGAAGATACTGGTCGTGGACGACGACATGGCGGTACAGACGACCATCCGTCTGGTGCTTGAGCGTGCCGGGCATGACGTGGTCACCGCCAGCGATGGCCGCAAGGGCCTGGCTCTCTGCGAGAGCGGATCATTCGATTTGCTGTTCCTCGACATCTTCATGCCGGGCATGGACGGGTTCGAGACCATGCGGATGGTCCGCCAGCAGCAGCCGCAAATCCCGATCGTCGTGATCTCCGGCCGGCCGATCGAGTCGGAAACCGACACGGCGCCGGATTTCCTGACCATGGCGACCAAGCTCGGCGCAGTTTCCAGCCTGCAAAAACCCTTCCGGCCGGCCGATCTGCTGGCGGCCGTCAACGCCTGCCTGCAAAGCAGCCCGCAGGGCGCGTCCCGGCCTGTCGGCGGTGTTGCTTCCTCCCCTTGATGCGCAATAGCATCGGATTCGTACCTCCGGGTCACCGGAGGACGAGGGAGGGCGCGCGCGCCAGATGACGCTCACGACCAGGCTTGCCATCGCGATGATTGCGCTGGTGGCGATCGCGGTTTCCGCGGTCGGATGGCTGAGCTATCGCAGCCTGGAAGACGCATTGCTGCCGCGCGTTCTCGACCGGATCGAAACCCACTCAAGCTTTGTCACGACCGACCTCGAATCGCACGTCCGCACCGCGCGCGGCGATATCGCGACGTTCCGGGGGCTGGCCGCCGTCTCCGGCCTGATGCGCGCCCGCCTCAACGGCGGGATCGATCCGACCGACGGCACCACGGAGGCGCTGTGGCGCGAGCGGCTGGCCGGCCGGCTGATGGCCCAGATGGCGCTGAAGCCGGTCTATGCGCTGCGCTTCATCGGCGTCGAGGACGGACACCGGGAGATCCTGCGCGTCGATCGCTCCGGCCCCGACGGCGCCGCCCGCGTCGTGCCGGAAGCCGAATTGAAGCAGGTCGGCGACGCCCCGTATTTTCGTGACACGATCAGGCTCGGGCCGGGCGAGAGCTACGTTTCTCCCGTCAGCCTGAACGAAGAGGGTGGCATCCTCGACGTTCCCCATGCCGCGACGATGCGGATTGCGATGCCTGTGATGGCGCCCGACGGCAAGCCTTATGGCGCCGTCGTCCTGAATGTAGACATGCGTCCTGCACTCGATCGGGTCCGGCACGCGGTGCGGCCAGGCGAAATCATCTACCTGGTCGACGCCAAAGGCGATTACCTCGTCCACCCCGATCGCAAGCGGGAGTTCGGTCTTCAACTGGGGAAGCCGACCAACTGGCGGACCGACTTGCCGTACCTTGCCGCTGCTCATGGGGCCGACAAAAGCATCTCGCAAATCGTGCCCGATCGAGCCGGGCGCCGCGGCGGCGCAGCACTGGCACCGGCTCTGCTGGTCGGCAGCGAGTGGGTAGCGGTCATCGAGGCGGTGCCGAATGCCGTGTTCATGGCGCCGGCGCTGGCGATCCAGAACAGCTCCATCACCGTCGGATTGATCGCCGTGTTATGTGCGGCAGTGCTGGCCCTCCTGATCGCGCGATCGCTGACCCGCCCGATCGTTACACTTACCAGAGCCGTCGAGGGCGTGTCCCGCAACGGAACCGCCGCCTTCCCGGTCAATGCCCCCGGCGAGACCGGCGTGCTGGCACGTGCGTTTTCGGATGTAATCAAGGAAACCAATGCCAAGACCGCGGCGCTCGAACGCGAGGCCCAGGAGCATCGCCGCACCGAGGCCGCGCGCGACCACCATGCCGAGCGCGAGCGCCTGTTCAGTGCAGCGGTCGAATCCTCCAGCGACGCCATCATTACCGCGACCCTCGACGGCACCATCACCGGCTGGAATTCGGCCGCCGAACGCCTTTACGGGTACAGTGCCGAGGAGGCCACGGGGCAGAACATCAGCTTCCTCGTTCCCGACGATCGCCTGACGGAAATAGAAGACTGCCTGCGCCGCATCGGCTGGGGCGAGAGCATCGAGCACAACGAAACGGTGCGCGTGCGCAAGGACGGCCGCGCGGTCGAGGTCTCGCTCAGCGTCTCCCCGATCAAATCATCCTCGGGGACGATTATCGGCATCGCAAAGGTCGCGCGCGACATTACCGACAGCAACAAGACCCGGCAGGCCCTGCGGCAGCAGACCGAGGAGCTTCGCCGCATCTTCGAGACCTCGCAGGATCTGATCCTGGTGATGGATGCGAAGGGAACCATTGCCCAGATCAGTCCGAGCTGCCGGGCCATCCTGGGGTATCGTCCGAAGGAAATGATCGGCCATCTCGGCGACACCTTCATCCACCCCGATCATCTGGAGAACGCGCGGCTGGAAATGCGCGCCCTGCAGCGCGGCGAGCGCCCGAAGATTTCCGACGCTCGCTGCATGCACAAGGACGGACACACGGTATGGCTGTCCTGGCTCGGCACCTGGTCGCAACCGGCGCAGCGGTTCTTCTTCGTCGGCCGCGACATGACCGACAGCCGGCAAGCGCAGGAAAGCTTGCGCGAAAGCGAGCAGCTCGCACGCGGCATCATCGACACCGCGCTCGACGCCTTCGTCCAGATGGACGAGAGCGGCGCCATCACGGACTGGAATTCGCAGGCCGAGAAAATCTTCGGATGGCCGCGTTCCGAAGCGATCGGCGCCAAACTGAGCGATCTGATCGTTCCCGATACCCACCGCGAGGCGCACTGCGCCGGCCTCGCACATTTCCTGCGTACCGGCCACGGCCCGATCCTGGGCCGCCGCTTCGAAATCGAGGCGATGCGCCGCGATGGCCAGGAAATCAGGGTCGAACTCAGCGTCACCGAACTGAGGCGGCGCGACGGCTTCGTGTTCAACGGCTTCATGCGCGATCTCACCGACAGGATCGCCGCCGAGGACCGGATCCGGCAGGCCGAGAAAATGGAAGCGGTCGGCCAGCTCACCGGCGGCATCGCGCATGACTTCAACAATATCCTGACCGTCATTACCGGCACGATCGAGATCCTCGCCGACGCCGTTCACGACGAGCCGCAGCTCGCCGCCATCACGCGGATGATCGACGAGGCAGCCTCGCGCGGCGCCGATCTCACCCAGCATTTGCTGGCCTTCGCGCGCAAGCAACCGCTGGAGCCGAAGGAGACCGACGTCAACACACTGATCATCGACACCGCAAAGCTGCTGCAGCGGACGCTCGGCGAGCATGTCGAGATCGAATCGGTGTTCGAAGACGAGATCTGCCCGGCGATCGTCGATCCCAACCAGCTCGCCACCGCGATCCTCAACCTCGCCCTCAACGCCCGCGACGCCATGCCCGACGGCGGCAAGCTGATCATCGAAACCGGCACGACGATTCTCGATGAGAACTATGCCAGGACCCACAACGACGTCCGGCCCGGCCGCTACGCGCTGATCGCGGTCAGCGATACCGGCACCGGCATTCCCGCCGCCATGCTCGACAAGGTGTTCGACCCGTTCTTCACCTCGAAGGGACCGGGCAAGGGGACCGGGCTCGGCCTGAGCATGGTGTACGGCTTCGTCAAGCAGTCGGCCGGGCACATCATGATCTACAGCGAAGAGGGGCACGGCACGACGATCAAGATGTATCTGCCGCCGGCGACTGGCGCGCTGCGCGCGCACGAATCGACGCTGGTGCCGACGGTGGAAGGCGGCGACGAAACCATCCTGGTGGTGGAGGACGACAAGCTGGTGCGCGACTATGTGCTGACGCAGCTGCACTCGCTGGGTTACGTCACGCTGGATGCTGCCAACACCGCCGAAGCGCTCGCCATCGTCCATGCCGGCGAGCCGTTCGACCTGCTGTTTACCGACGTCATCATGCCCGGCCTCAACGGCCGCCAGCTCGCCAACGAGATCATGAAGGTCAAGCCCGGCCTGAAGGTGCTGTTCACGTCAGGCTACACGGAGAACGCGATCATCCATCACGGCCGGCTCGACGAAGGCGTACTGCTGCTGGCCAAGCCCTACCGCAAATCCGATATGGCGATCATGATCCGCAGGGCGCTCGGCGATTGATCGCCGGATCGCGCCTGCACTGAACCGCAGCGTCAGGCCTGACGCTGCGTCGTCATCACGATCCGCACGAGGTCGGCGGCATTGCGCGCGCCGAGCTTCTTCATGATGTTGGCGCGGTGGTCCTCGATGGTGCGCGGGCTGATCCCGAGCTGCCGCCCCGCCTCCTTGTTGGATGCGCCCGACGTGAACTGCTCCAGCACCTCACGTTCCCTGCGCGTCAGCGGTTCGCGTCCCGGAAAATGCAGCGTCGCAATGCGCGATGCGGAATTTTCTGCCTGTCGACGTGCATAGGCTTCGATCGCCTCGTCGAGTCTCGCGACGATCTCGCTGCCGCGGAACGGCTTCTCGATGAAATCGAGCGCGCCGCTCTTGATGGCACTGACCGCCATCGTGATATCGCCCTGCCCCGAGATCATGAAGATCGGCGCAGGATAGTCCTCGCCGTGAAGCTCTTTGAGGATATCGAGGCCGGATTTTCCGGGGATATGCACATCGAGCAGGATGCAGGACGGAGTCCTGGTTCTCGCAACCGCGAGCAATGCTGCGCCGTCTGCAAAACAAATGACCTGGTAGCCACCCGCCGTCAAAACCATCGACAGCGTGTCGCGGACCGCCGGGTCGTCATCGACTACAAAAATCTCCCCGCGGGAGAGGGCCTTCTCAGCCATGTTCCATCGTCCATGCGTGGTGAATCGTTACGCACACTCGGATAACGGTATCCTTCATACCGGATCAAAACGCACCCGTATTTGTACGGGACGAAGGCTTAACGCACAAGTAGCGTCGCACACCTAAAAAGGCTTGTAAGGAGTGCACCCATGCAGAATGCAGCAGGCGACGCCGGCGAGCGAGCGCCCCACGACCAAGACGACGAATACCGCGCTGTCGTCGCGGACCTCGTCAGGCTGATCGAAGATGTCCAGAGCAGCCTCCGGCTGATCGAACATGCGATCGCCGGGGAAGCTGTGACCGGCGGCCCGGAAAGCGCTGGCAACGTGGTCGTCCTCGACGACGTATCGCCCCGCTACATGACCGCCACCGCGGCGCTGCATGTCTGCGAAGCCAATCTCGACATTGCCCTCCACTCCTTGCGGGATGTCGGCGACCGCCACGCGATGAGCCCGGCACTGTCGATCGTCGGAGCATGAGCGAACCATAGCGCCTCGCCGCCCGTCTGGAACGCCCGATGTCTCTCCGCCACACGTTTGCTCGCGCCACTAGCCGCCTCGCAGGTCTGCTGCCAGATGCCGTGCTGCCGCGTGCCGCTCGGGCCCCTGACCCCGCGGCCGATCCGAACGCCACCACGGCGATGGAGAAGCTCGACGCGGCGCTCAACAATATGAGCCACGGGCTCTGCATGTTCGGGCCGGACGACCGCCTGATGCTATGGAACGACCGTTACGTCAGGATGTACAAGATCGCGCCGGGCCGCCTGCGCGTCGGATCCACGCTCGAGGAGATGCTCGACGCGCGCAAGGAAGCCGGCACCGCCTATCGCGACCTCGGCCAATACGATTCGAAGCTGACCAACGCGATCACCAAGCGCAGCCCGGACAGCCTCGTCGCCGAACTCGACGACGGCCGCATCGTCAACGTCTCGTACCGGCCGACGCATAATGGCTGCTGGGTTTCCACCCACGAGGACATTACCGAGCGGGCGCAGAACGAGGCGCGGATCGCTCACCTGGCCTTCCACGACCAGCTTACCGGCCTGCCGAACCGGGTCGCCTTCAACGAGCATATCGCGGCCGCGGTCCACAACGCCGCCGGCGACACCGCCTTTGCCGTGCTGTGCGTCGACCTCGACCAGTTCAAGGAAGTCAACGACGTCTACGGCCACTCGACCGGCGACCGCTTCCTGGTCGAGGTCGGCCGCCGGCTGCTGGCGGCCAGCGACGGGGCATTCCTGGCGCGGCTCGGGGCGGACGAGTTCATCGTGATTGCCTCCGTCGGGCCGCAGCCGGCCATGGCGGAAGATCTCTGCACCCGGCTCGTGGCGGTGCTTTACCAGCCGGTTTGCGTCGATGGTTACGAGATCGAGGGCAGCCTCACGATCGGGGCAAGCGTCTATCCGCTCGACGGCGCCGACGTCGATACGCTGGTGGGCAATGCCGAGGCCGCACTTTACCGCGCCAAGGCCGACCAGCGCGGCAGCATTCGTTTCTTCGAACCGGCGATGGGCCGGCAGATCCGCGAGAAGCGCGCGCTGCAGCACGACATCGGCGCCGCGCTGGCAAGGCGCGAACTGCAACTGCATTTCCAGCCGCAGTCCCTCGCCGGCGGCGAGATCTTCGGCTTCGAAGCCCTGCTGCGCTGGCGGCATCCCGAACGCGGCGTGGTGTCGCCTGCGATCTTCATTCCGCTCGCGGAAGAAACCGGTGCGATCGGCGAGATCGACGAATGGGTGTTGCGCGAGGCGTGCCGCGAGGCCGCGTCCTGGCCAAGGCCGCTGTCGATCGCCGTCAACCTGTCGCCGGTGGATTTCCGCCGCAGCGACGTCGCCGCCATGATCCTTTCGGTGCTGCTGGAAACCGGCCTCGATCCGCAGCGGCTCGAAATCGAGATCACCGAGGGCGTGCTGTTCGAGGATTTCGACCGCGCCCTTTCGATCCTGCGCCGGATCAAGAACCTCGGCGTGCGCGTGGCGATGGACGATTTCGGCACCGGCTATTCGTCGCTGTCATATCTGCAGGCTTTTCCGTTCGACAAGATCAAGATCGACCAGAGCTTCACCGCACGGATCGGCAGCAGCTTCGAGGCCGCCGCCATCATCCACGCCATTTTGGGGCTAGGCCGCGCGCTGGCGCTGCCGGTCATCGCCGAGGGTGTCGAAACCGAGGAGCAGCGGGCTTTCCTGGCGCAGGAAGGATGCGAGGCGCAGGGCTATCTGATCGGCCGTCCGGAGCCGATCGCACGGTACCGGCATCTGGTGGATGGTATGGCGGCGCCACCCGAAAGCGCAGTCATCGCCAGCTAGAGCCCCTATCTCTTGGAGACGCTAACTCAGCTCATCGCCTCTTCCGACTTCGGCGTGCCCGATCTCTTCTTGCCCTGTTTGCCGCGCAGGAACTGGATGTCCATCTCGGTGCCGTTGACGCGCACCAGTTCGCAGCGGCGATAGGCAAGGCCGGTCGAGGACAGCAGCAGGAAGAACTCCTTGAGGTTCAGGCCCTGAATGGAGCCTTCGACCGTCAGCACGGCGTCGGTATCGGAGATCGCGTTGAGCTGGCAATCGCGGCGCCAGGTCCCGTCGATCGCCATGATACAGACGTCGTAGCCACGGCTGAACGTGACCCGTTCAGGACCCTTGCTGTCCTCAGACATCTCTCACCTGCCGGCCATCGCCGCGATTTTCGGCATCGCCGTTGCAGCCGGTGCGGCGCGCGCGCCGCTCGGCCGATAGAGTCCGCGCTTGTCCGGGAACGGCTTGAACACGTCTGTCAGGCCGACCACGGTCTCGGCCGCGCCCAATACCAGGAAGCCGTCGGGCTCCATGATCCTGGCGAGGCGGCCGAAGATGTTGATCTTGGTGTCCTGATCGAAATAGATCAGCACGTTGCGGCAGAAGATCACGTCGAAGGTGCCGAGCTGTGAAAAGTCGTGCAGCAGATTGAGTTGACGGTGCTGAACCATGGCGCGGAGCTCGGGATTGATCTGCCACAGCTCGCCGTTCTGCTTGAAGTACTTCATCAGCATCTGGATCGGCAGGCCGCGCTGGACCTCGAACTGGCTGTAGACGCCGGCCCTGGATTTCTCGAGCACTTCCTGCGACAGGTCGGTCGCGATGATCTCGACCCGCCATCCCGCAAGCGCCGCGCTCATTTCCTTCAGGCACATCGCCAGCGAATACGGCTCCTGTCCGGTCGAACCGGCGGCGCACCAGATCCGCACGCTCTTGCGTGCGGTACGCGCCTTGATCACCTCGGGCATGATCGAATCGCGGAAATGATCGAACGGCACCTTGTCGCGGAAGAAGAAGGTTTCGTTGGTGGTCATGGCTTCTACCACCTGGGCAATGATGGCGGACGACCCGCCCTTCATTTTTTGCACGAGTTCGCTGATGCCGGGCAGGCCGCATTTGCGCGACAGCGGGAGCAGGCGGCTTTCGATCAAATATTGCTTGTCTGCGGAAAGGTCTAGACCGGAATGATCCTTCAGAAGCTTACGCAGATACTCATAGTCTGGCGGGTTCACGGAGTGGCCTCTCGGGCAAGCGGTAAAGTTTTCTAGGCGAGCGCTTCGTCGGCCAGTTCGATCAGGCCGACTTCCTGGAATTTGGCGACGATGATGTCCTTGTCGAACGGCTTCATGATGTATTCGTTGGCGCCGCCGCCGATCGCGCGCGAGATGTGATCGATGCCGTTCTCGGTGGTGCAGAACACGACCTTGGGCACGTCGCCGCCGGGCATGCGGCGAAGATGGGTGAGGAAGTGGTAGCCGTCCATGACCGGCATGTTCCAGTCGAGCAGCACCGCTTCCGGCATCGCGCGCTTGCAGACGACGAGGGCATCGACGCCGTCTTCGGCTTCGATCACTTCGAAATTGAGACCTTCGAGAATACGGCGCGCGATTTTCCGAACGATGCTGGAATCATCGACAACGAGACACGTTTTCATATCCAGGCTCCTTCTTCTTGTGGGCGGCGGACGCCAGTCGGAGTTACGCGGCGAGCGTGGTCTTGGGCACGATTTCGAGGACGCGATCGACGTCGAGGACGACCATGAGCTGGCCGTCG
>JAQSDT010000759.1 GCA_029946075.1 bacterium
TCAAGGCGATCGCGGCGGCGCAGGCCTCGAAGCTTCCGGCCTTTGCCGATGATTCCGGCCTCGTGGTCGACGCGCTCGACGGTGCGCCCGGCATCTACTCGGCGCGCTGGGCCGGCGAGACCAAGGATTTCACGGCGGCGATGACCCGGATCGAGCGCCTGCTGCAGGAGCGCGGCGCGACCGCATCCGACAAGCGCACGGCGCACTTCGTCTCGGCGCTTTGCGTCGCCTGGCCCGACGGTCACCTCGAGGAGGTCGAGGCCCGCGCTGACGGAACCTTGGTATGGCCGCCGCGCGGCACCGCCGGTTTCGGCTATGATCCGGCCTTCCTGCCCGACGGGCACGCGAGGACCTTTGGCGAGATGACCTCGATCGAGAAGCACGGCCTGCCGCCGCTCGGTCTCGGCCTGTCGCACCGGGCGCGCGCTTTCGTCAAACTGGCGGAGATCTGCCTTGGCTGACCGCGAAGCCTTCGGCGTCTACGTGCACTGGCCGTTCTGCCTGTCGAAATGCCCGTATTGCGATTTCAACAGCCACGTCCGTCACGCCCCTGTCGATGAAGCGCGTTTCGCGCGCGCCTTCGCCCGCGAAATCGAGACCACGGCGGCGCGTGCGCCTGATCGAACCGTGACGTCGATCTTCCTCGGTGGCGGCACGCCGTCGCTGATGCAGCCGCACACCGTCGGCGCCATTCTGGACTCGATCGGAAAATTCTGGCGCGTCGCGGGCAACGTCGAGGTCACGCTGGAGGCCAATCCGACCAGCGTGGAAGCAACGCGCTTCCGCGGCTATCGCACCGCCGGCGTCAACCGCGTCTCGCTCGGCGTGCAGGCGCTCGACGATGCCTCGTTGAAGGCGCTGGGGCGCTTGCACAGCGCGCGCGAGGCGCTCGATGCGGTAGCGATCGCACGCAGTGCGTTCGATCGCTACTCGTTCGACCTGATCTACGCCCGCCCCGACCAGACGCCGCAGATGTGGGCGGATGAACTCAAGCTTGCGATCTCGGAAGCCGCCGAACATCTGTCGCTCTATCAGCTGACGATCGAGGAAGGCACGCCGTTCTTCGGCCTGCACGCCGCGGGCAAACTGAAGACGCCGGACGAAGCCGTCGCGCGCGCTCTCTATGACGTGACGCAGGAGGTCTGCGGACAGCACGGTCTGCCCGCCTACGAGATTTCCAATCACGCGCGGGTGGGCGCGGAGTGCCAGCATAACCTCGTCTACTGGCGCGGCGCGGAATATGCCGGCATCGGCCCGGGCGCGCATGGCCGCCTCGACGTTGCAGGCACACGGCACGCGATCGCGACCGAGAAGCGCCCCGAGGCCTGGCTGATGCGCGTCGAGGCCAATGGCCATGGCGTCATCACCGACGATTTCCTCAACAGCGAAGAGCGCGCCGACGAATTCCTGCTGATGGGGCTGCGGCTTGCCGAAGGCATCGACCCCAAGCGCTATCAGGCGCTGTCCGGCCGCGCGCTCGATCCCGGCCGGATCGCCGTGCTGCGCGAGGAAGGCGCCATATCGGTCGACCCGGACGGGCGGCTGCGCGTCACCAAGGACGGCTTCCCGGTGCTGGACGCCGTCGTCGCGGACCTCGCGGCGTAGTTAAATCCGTAGTCCGGGTGAAGCGCAGCGTAACCCGGGACAGCATCGCGTGTGGCACGACCGACCCCGGATTGCGCTTCGCTCCGCAAGATGGAGACAACGAACAGAAGGCCAGCGCCTGTTTGGAAATCCGCGTCTGTTTCGAACTGCCGCATCTGCGCGAGATCGCGTTTGCGCATCGCCGCCATGAGGCGGAGTTCGCGAAGACGACGAGCTAGCCCGAGCCAGGTGACGGCGCCGGACCGAGCGGAGCGCCACCTACCGAGTAGGGGCCTTCAGGCTTGAGCACTGGCGGAAGCGTCGGCGGAGCCGCTGGAGGAATAACCGGCGAGACCAGCTTTCGCGACGTATGGGCGACCCGTGCGCGCGGAATTGGACGCGGGATGCTGGACGTCGCCGCCGGCGGAGCGCTGGAGGTCGTCGATGACGGGGCGCCAAAAAAAGGCGGCGATGGCGGAATGCTCGGCGTCGTCGACGGCGGGATGCTGGACATCACCGGCGGCGGCTGCGGCGTCGCCGGATTCTGCAGGGAATTTACCTGCGCCGTCAGCAGGGCCAACTGACGGGTTATTCTTTTCAGATCCGCCGCCTGGGCTGAAGCGCTCTGCGTGAGCGACATCAGCATGTCGGCATTCTGCTCCTCCGACGACTGAATGTCCCTCAGTCCCGCCCTGACCACCGGGTCCGGTACCAGGACGGGAGCAGGAGGCGGCGGCGGCACTGCCGCGACGCGATTGTAGCCTGGCGGTGAGAAGCGACTGAAGTCCGGCAGGGCGGACCGGTCGACTGTGGGCAGGTACTGGTTGAAATCCCGCAGCGAGATGCTGCCGAGATTCGGCAGGGAGTTTGCGGTGGCGGCGCCGATGATAACCAAGGCAGCCAGCGACACCGCGATGACCGGCACCGCGTTCGAGACCACCTGCGGTTCCGCCTCGGGCCGCTCGCCCGCTTGCGTCTTCCTGCCCGGCGCTTCACTCACCTTACGCATCCTGCATCTCAGCCCGGTCGCGGGATTGCTCCCATCGCCGGCCAGCACAACAAAAGAGCCGTCGCGGTGACGAACCAACAATGGTTCACGCGCGCATGCCCACTCGAACTCAGCCCAAATCATGGGCTCGTATGGTTAATGATGGGTTAGAGACCGGCCGACCCCGTACCCGCACGGGCCACGCCGCCGGTGGCTCAGGCGCCAAAGCTCTCAGGCGCCAAAGCTCTTGGGCGAGCCCGCAACCGGCGTGCCGCCGGCTTGCGCGACCTTCATCACCGCGAGGCCGCGTTCGTTGGTGCCGTCGGACCGGAACCGAAACAGGCCGTCGATGCCGGCAAAGCCGGACGGGTTGGTCAGCGTCTCCGGCGCGAAACGCTGCGCGCCCTGCTGGCGCGAGAGCGCAGCAACCAGCGCCACCGCGTCATAGGCGAGCGTCGCGGTGCGCACCGGCTCGCCGCCGAATTTGGTGCGATAGCGGCCGGCGAAACTGCGGAAGCCCGACGGATCCGGCGCGGCATAAAGCCCGCCTTGCAATGCCGGGCTCGCGAACACGCGCGGATTGTCCCACAGGCCGGTGCCGAGCAATTGAATGTTGCGCAAGTTCGCGCCGGCGGCTGCCAGCGCATCGGCGGCCGCGACGACGGATTCGCCGTCATCGGCAATGAACAGCGCATCCGCCGAACCCAGCGACTGCGCGACCGTGCGCGCCGCCGCCGAACGATCGGCGCCGTATTTCTCGAACGCAACGACGCGGCCCTTGCGGCCAACCGCCTGCTTGAAGGCGGCTTCCACCACATTGCCATAGGCATTGTCGGGCAGCAGCGCGGCGAAGGATTTCTTGCCGATGCTGGCGGAGTAATCGACGATGCGGTTGACATCGGACTCCGGCAGGAAACTCAGGAGATATACGCCGCGCCCGGCGACGCTCGAATCGGTCGAGAACGCGATCACCGAGATGCCGCGCGTGCGCGTCAGTTGCGCGACCGCCGGTACCGAGCCTGCGAACAGCGGCCCCAGGATAATTTCTGCGCCTTCGGTGATCGCCTGCTGCGCGCCCTGCTGGGCGCCCTGCGGCGTGCCGGTGTCGTCCTTGATCAAAAGCTGGATGTTCGGATTCTGGAATTCCGCCAGCGCCATCTCGGCGGCGTTCTTCATCGACTGCGCGGCGACGCCGGCATTGCCGGAGGCCGAGAGCGGCAGGATGAGACCGACCTTGACCTGCCCGGTGCCGACCGCAAGCGGCTGCTGCTGCGGACCGGCCGGGCCGGCGTCCGGCTGCGGCGAACTGAACGGGTTGGTGAACTGGCCGAGCGATTGCTGCACGCCCGCGCACGCGCCGAGCAAGGGCGCGCCGAGGATCAGCCCGACCGCCGTCCGCCGGGTCGTTCCCGGCAGGCCAGAACCCGAAGGTCCATGCTTGCGATTATTCGGGCCTTCCATCTCGTCTCTTCTCTTGACCGACCGCCGTCGGCCAGGACCCGGCCTTGTAAGCGAGGGCACCTGAACCGCGACTGAACCCAATGCCGGATTCAGCATATTGTCGAGGATTAGTTAACCAAAACAAAAGGATTCCGGTTCCGCCGGCGCCACCCCTCCGCCGCTCCTCGCCGGCGGCTTCCAGCCCACCGCGCTGTGGCGCTGGCGCCCTTCCCTCTTTAGATTGGTATTATGCGCGCAAAAGCCAATACCAACTACGGCTCCGAAGGCCAGACGGGTTCGCCCGATCGGACGTTTTCGATTCACACTCATGTTCTCACCGCCCCGAAGCCGGTTCCCGGCCTCTATCTGGTGGCGACCCCGATCGGCCATCTCGGCGATATCACCCTGCGCGCGCTGGAAACGCTGGCCGGCGTCGACATCATCGCCTGCGAAGACACCCGCATTACCCGTCGCCTCACCGAGCGTTACGGCATCACGGCGGAACTCAAACCCTATCACGAGCACAATGCCACCTTGGCGCGGCCGAAGATCCTGGAGAAGCTGGCGCAGGGCGCCTCGATCGCGCTGGTGTCGGATGCCGGCACACCATTGATATCGGACCCCGGCTTCAAGCTGGTGCGCGAGGTCTGCGCCGCCGGCCATGCCGTGATCGCGGTGCCCGGCGCGTCCTCGGTGCTGTCGGCGCTCTCGGTCGCGGCATTGCCGACCGACCGGTTTTTCTTCGAGGGATTTTTGCCGTCCCGGCAGGTCTCGCGACGGGCACGCCTCAGTGAGCTCGCGCGCATCGACGCCACGCTCGTGATGTTCGATTCCGGCAACCGCGTGCAGGAAACGCTGGCGGACCTTGCCGACATCATGGCCGGCCGCGATGCTGCGATCTGCCGCGAATTGACCAAGCTGCATGAACAAATCACGCGCGCTTCGGTCGAGGAACTGGCAAAGGCCGCCGATACGCTGGAGACGCGCGGCGAGTTCGTGCTGGTGGTCGGCCCGCCGCGATCGGATGCCCAAGTGATGACGCAGGACGATCTCGACAATCTCCTGCGCGCCTCATTGGCGCGCGACAGCGTCAAGGACAGCGTCGCCCATGCGGTCGAACTGTCGGGCCGGCCGCGCCGCGAGGTCTATGCCCGCGCGCTGGAGCTTTCGAAAGAAATCAGGGGCGGCGATGGCGAAGGCTGACGGCGCCTCCCCGCCCGCAACTGCAAAGGCCGCCTCGCCGGCCCGGGTCGCGGCCTTCCGCACCGGAATTTCGGCCGAGAGCCGCGCTGCCGCCTATCTGATGGCCAAGGGCTACCGCATCCTCGCCAAACGCTTTCGTACCCCCCATGGCGAGATCGATCTGGTGGCGAAAAAGCGCAACCTCATCGCCTTCATCGAGGTCAAGGCCCGCGCCAGCCTCGACGAGGCCGCCTATGCCGTGACCCCGCGCCAGCAGGGGCGGATCGTCAATGCCGCGCAGGGGTGGCTGATGGCGCATCCCGAGCATGCGGAATTCGAGCTCCGTTTTGACGCGATCCTGATTGCGCCGCGGCGTCTGCCACGCCATCTGTTAGCGGCATTCGACGCCAGCACCTGAAATATCCCTCCAGAGACCCGGACCTCCCCATGAAATTGAATGTCGCCGTCCAGATGGACCCCATCGCGCGTATCAACATCCGCGGCGATTCCACCTTTGCGCTGCTGCTGGAAGCCCAGAAGCGCGGCCACAATGTCTGCTACTACACCCCCGACAAGCTCTCGCTGCGCGGCGAGGAGCTGGTGGCCCCGGTGCAGAACCTCACCGTCCGCGACGAGGTCGGCGATCACTTCACCCTCGGCGAGGCGAGGCGCGTCGCACTGCAATCGTTCGACGTCATCCTGCTGCGGCAAGACCCGCCGTTCGACCTTGCCTACATCACCTCGACCCATTTCCTCGAGCGCATCCACCCCAAGACGCTGGTGGTGAACAATCCGGCTTCGGTGCGCAACGCGCCGGAAAAAATCTTCGTGATGAGCTTCCCGCATCTGATGCCGCCGACGCTGATCTCGCGCGATCTCGACGAGATCAATTCGTTCCGCGCCGAACACGGTGCCGTCGTCATGAAACCGTTGCACGGCCATGGCGGCGCCGCGGTGTTCCGCGTGATGCCGCAGGACATGAATTTCGGCTCGCTGTTCGACATGTTCTCGGTCACGTTCCGCGAACCATGGGTGATCCAGCGCTTCCTTCCCGAGGTGAAGCACGGCGACAAGCGCATCATTCTGGTCGACGGCGAATTCGCCGGCGCGGTCAACCGCGTGCCCGCACCCGACGATCTCCGTTCCAACATGGTTCGCGGCGGCGCAGCACAGGCCACCGAACTTTCGCCACGCGAACGTGAAATTTGCGACACAGTTGGTCCGGCGCTGCGCGAACGTGGCCTGCTGTTCGTCGGCATCGACGTGATCGACGGCAATCTCACCGAGATCAACGTGACCTCGCCGACGGGAATCCGCGCCATCGCCCGGCTCGGCGGCCCGGATGTCGCCGGAAAAATCTGGGATACCATCGAGAAGAAACGCGGCGGAAAATAGTTTCCTCCGCCAGTTGCAAGCTTCTCGCAACTCGCCTTCGCAGTCTCATCCCACTTGCCAATTTCGACGCGTGAAGGCAGCCTGTAGCTGCGGATGAATCTGTCCGGGCAGCAAACTGCAATTCATAAAAAGAGTGGAGGAAGACGCATGACGACGAATCTTTCGCGACGATCCATGCTTGCGCTCGGCGCAGGTCTGGGCGCATCGACCATGCTCGGCGGCACCGCGCTGGCGAAGGCGCCGAAGCTGAACACGCAAACACCCTATTGGCACCGCATGGTTCTCGGCGATGCCGAAGTGACCGTGGTCTCCGACGGCCCGCTGCCGCTCGGCCCGCCCAAGGGCACCTTCGTCGGCGTGCCGGACGAAGAAGTACGCAAGATGCTGTCCGACAACTTCCTCAATCCCGACAACGTCGTGCTCGAGCAGAATTCGCCGATCGTCAACACCGGCGACAAGCTGATCCTGTTCGACACCGGCATGGGCACGTCGAAAGCGTTCGGCCCGACCACCGGCCGTCAGCAGAAGAGCATGGCGGAAGCCGGCATCAAGGCGGCGGACATCGACGCGGTGGTGTGTTCGCACGCGCATATCGATCACATCGGCGGGCTCGTTGGTGCCGACGACAAGCCGCTGTTCCCGAACGCGCAGGTTTACATCACCCAGGCCGATTTCGATTTCTGGACCGATGAAGGCAAGCTCGGCGGTGCGCTGAAGGATTTCGTCATCCACGCGCGCAAGAACCTGCTGCCGGTGCGCGACCGCATCGTCTTCATCAAGGACGGCCAGGAATTCCTGCCCGGCGTGCAGGCGATCGCGGCACCCGGCCACACTGTCGGCCACACCATCTTCACGGTGAGCTCGGCCGGCAAATCCTTTGCCTTCCTCGGCGACCTCACGCACCACGCCGTGCTGCTGCTTGAGAAGCCGCGGATGCAATTCTCCTACGACAGCGATCCGAAGCAGGCGGCGGATTCGCGGGTGAAGCTGCTCGAGATGATCGCCTCCAACAAGATCCCGGTCATGTCCTATCACTTCGCCTGGCCGGGCTTCGGCAACATCGCCAAGACCAGCGAGGGTTTCCATTACTATCCCGCGGCAATGCAGATGCAGCTGTAGGCGATATCGAGCTCCGGGGCCGGCCGTTCGGCCTGCCCCGGAAGCTGTTGGCGTCAGGGGTGACGCTAGGGATGGCTGCCGGTTTGGCGTAAGTCTTGATCAGCGAATCACGACGCCGCGTCTTCCGAGGAGGCTTCCAGTGACCGACCAACCGTCCGCCAAGCCGGCCGATTTCATCTATGAGGACACCGGCGCGGCGGCCCCGCTGGTCTATTTCGACATCGTCGGCGCCTACGGCGTCATGAACGGCGCGGTCGAGATCGAACTTGCCACCCGCATCCTCGTGCCGAAGACGGACGGGTCGACCGAGGTCAAATTCCTCTCCTCGTCGCGCCTGCGCTGCAGCGCCAACGCCGCCATCAATTTGCGCAACGGCCTCGACGCCGCGCTCAAGATGCTGGAACAGCCGCAGGCCAACCCGGTGGCGATTGCCGCGGGAAAGCTGAACTAGCCTCCCGTTCCCGTATTGTTCTTGACACGCACTCCACTTCCGCTACCTTCGATTGCGAAACGAGGGGTGGCATGGTTGCGCGGGTTTCTACCGTAGCCTTTGAGGGCATCGAGGCCCGCGCGGTCGACGTGCAGGTGCAGGTCGCACCCGGTTTGCCGGCATTTTCGATCGTCGGCCTGCCGGACAAGGCGGTGTCGGAGGCGCGCGAGCGGGTGCGTTCGGCGATGATCGCCTCGGGGCTGGCGCTGCCGGCGCGGCGGATCACGGTCAATCTGGCGCCGGCCGACCTGCCGAAGGAAGGCAGCCATTACGATCTGCCGATCGCGCTCGGGCTGATGGCCGCCATCGGCGCCATCCCGCCGGATGCACTGGCCGGCTTCACCGTGCTCGGCGAACTCGGCCTCGACGGCTCGCTCGCGCCGGTCGCGGGCGTGCTGCCGGCGGCGATCGGCGCCAATGCGCGCGAGGAAGGGCTGATCTGTCCGGCGGCCTGCGGCTCGGAAGCCGCATGGGCGAGCCCGGATATCCAGATCATCGCGGCCAAATCGCTGATCCAGATCGCCAACCATTTCAAAGGCACGCAATTGTTGTCGCGGCCGCAGCCGCGCGTGCACGAAGCCGAAGCGACGCATCTCGATCTCCGGGATATCAAGGGCCAGGAGAGCGCCAAGCGCGCGCTCGAAATCGCGGCGGCCGGCGGGCATCACCTCCTGATGATCGGCTCGCCCGGTGCCGGAAAATCGATGCTGGCAGCAAGGCTGCCGTCGATCCTGCCACCGCTGTCGCCGTCCGAGCTTCTGGAAGTGTCGATGATTGCGTCCGTCGCCGGCAACATCCGCGACGGCGCGCTCACCGCGCGGCGCCCGTTCCGCTCGCCGCATCATTCCGCCAGCATGGCCGCGCTGACCGGCGGCGGCCTGCGCGCAAAGCCCGGCGAAATCTCGCTGTCGCATCAGGGCGTGCTGTTCCTCGACGAATTGCCCGAGTTCGATCCGCGCGTGCTGGATTCGCTGCGCCAGCCGCTGGAGAACGGCGAGGTTTCGGTGTCGCGCGCCAATCACCGCGTCACCTATCCCGCCCGCTTCATGCTGGTGGCCGCGATGAACCCGTGTCGCTGCGGCCACGCCTATGAACCCGGCTATTCCTGCAAGCGCGGACAACTCGACCGCTGCACCGCGGATTATCAGATGCGCATCTCCGGCCCGCTGATGGATCGCATCGATCTGCGCATCGAAGTCCCCGCGGTGACCGCCGCCGATTTGATCCTGCCGCCGCCTTCCGAAGGCTCGGCCGAGGTTGCCGCCCGCGTCGCGGCGGCGCGCGACATCCAGCTGGCGCGCTATGCCGCCGCCGGCCTGCCGCACATCCGCACCAACGCCGAAGCGCCGGCCTCGCTATTGGAGACGATCGCGCAGCCGGATACGCAGGGGCAGAAACTGCTGCGCGACGCCGCCGACACCATGAAGCTCACCGCCCGTGGCTATCACCGCGTGCTGCGCGTCGCGCGGACGCTGGCCGATCTCGACGGCGCGGAGAAAATCGGCCGGCTGCATCTGGCGGAAGCGCTGTCCTATCGTGCATTGGCCGAGGATCTGCGCCGCGCGGCGTAGCGGCACCATCCAGCTCGCGGGATGGGTGGAGCGCAGCGATACCCATCGTCCCACCACGTACACCGGCATTGATGGGTATCGCTTCGCTCCATCCATCCATCCTACGCGCTACGATTTCCTGACCACGCAGCCGCGCGTCAACACCAAAGTAACCAGTTCCGTTTACCCTCTGCCAACCATAAGCCTCATGTCGCGGGCTTGTGCCGAGTAGGTAGCGTGTCATGTTGCGTTTCAAGATTCTGGCCTCGGTCATTCCGTTGGCGATTGCCGCCTTTTTCGCGCGCGGCGAACTTGTCGCCGGTTCCCGGCCCTGCATCGAGGTCGCCGGAACCTCGGTCCAGATCGCGCCGCTGGCCTGGCAGGCGCATCGCCACGTCGGCTTCACGACGAACCCTGCGAATGCGAACGTCCGGGTACAAGTCTCCGACAATGCCGAAGCCGCCGACTTTGCCGTGATCGATGACGTCGACACCGCGGAAGCCGCTTCCTGCACGGGCACGGCCCAACTGGTCGCGATCTCGCGCAATCCGTCGCCGTCGGATCCGCTGATCTATCTCTCGCAGGAAGGGCCGGCGGATTACAGCATCTTCGTCGCCTCGAAGAGCTTTTCGCTGCTCGACGCCGCCGCCCTGATCGTCGGCGCTCGCGGCACCCGCCAGCGCGTCGTCGCAGCGGTGGATTAATCCTTCCTTTACCCTGTTTTCATCGCAGCGGAACGGGGTGATCCGCCGCAAGCACTTCGCAATCTCGGCCCGCCATCGTCGGCATCAGGCAAGCGGCGAATCGAAACGCCTCAGTTCAAACGACAAGCGCGGGATCAGTGTCGATGGGGCGGACCTTCCGGATCAAACTGCGCCTGCGCCGCTTCAGCCGTCGCCACCCCTGGCTCACCTTCGCCGTCCGCTCGATCATGGTGTTCTCCGTCACTTTCGGCGGCGCCTATGGCTTCATCGCCGGCAGCCGTTCCGAGACCGCGGATTACGACCCGCACACCTTTGCGATCGGCGTCGCTTTCCTGTTCGCCATCGCCTGCGTCGCGCTGGCGGCGACCAGCATGCGCCTGCGCATGCTGCGCAAGAAGATGCGCGGCATCGCCCTCCACAACGAGGCGATGGCTGACCGGAACTGGGAGCTGCAGGAATCCGAACAGCGCGCCCGCAGCCTGTTCGAATCGCAGGGCGATCTGATCGTGCTGCGCGATGCCGACGGCCACATCACTTTCGCCAATGATGCCTATTGCGAACTGGCCGGTCTGCCGCGCGAAAGCCTGATCGGCAGCACCGCGCCGCTGAAAATTCTCGAACAGGGCGACACCGCGCTCGAAGCCAACGGCACCCGCGTGCACGATCAGAAGATCGCAGGTCCCCTGGGTCCGCGCTGGATCGCCTGGCGCGAGGGCCTCGTCCGCAACGACGCCGGCGCGCCGGCGGAGATGCAGGCCGTCGGCCGCGACGTCACCGACCGCACCGAGAGCGAACGCGCCATCGCGGAGGCGCGCGACCAGGCCGATGCGGCGAGCCGCGCCAAGTCGCGCTTCCTCGCCATGGCGAGCCACGAGATCCGTACGCCGCTGAACGGCATCATCGGCATGAGCGGATTGTTGATGGACACCCAGCTGACGCCGGAACAAGCCACCTACGTCAAGGCCGTGAAGACGTCCGGTGACGCGCTGCTGTCGCTGATCGAAGAACTCCTGGATTATTCCAAGATCGAGGCCGGCAAGATCGACCTCGAACATCGCCCGTTCGCACTGTCGGGCCTGATCGAGGACATCACCGAATTGCTCGCGCCGCGCGCAGAGGCCAGGAAGATCGAGGTCGCCGCCTATGTCGACGAGCGCCTTCCGGCCGAAGTGATCGGCGACGCCGCGCGGCTGCGGCAGGTGCTGCTCAATCTCGCCGGCAACGCCATCAAGTTCACCTCCGCCGGCGGCGTGGCGCTGATCGTCGAGCCCGGCATCTGGCCGAACGAAATCAGCTTCCTGGTGCGCGATACCGGCATCGGCATTGCTCCCGAGGCGCGCGAGCGTATCTTCCGCGAGTTCGAACAGGCCGACGACAAGATCGCGCGCAGCTATGGCGGCACCGGCC
>JAQSDT010000760.1 GCA_029946075.1 bacterium
TAACCGGTGAAGGATCCGCGGAGGTCGGCGACCAGCGCGTGGCGCTCCCAGTCGGAGACGGCGAGGAATTCCGGCGCGACCACGTAAAGCGACGAGCCCTTCGCCACCGCCGTGCGCCGCGGATTATTGTCGTAGCCGGCGGAGAGTTCGACCGCCGACTTGATCAGGAAACTGCCGGCGTAATCGCCGACCGCGCCGAACGGATCGGTATCGACCTTGAGACGCTTGCGCGACGGCTGACCGGCGACGGTGCCGGCCATCGCAGGCGGGATCGGCGTCTTGTTCGCGGTCTCCGACGGCGGGATCGAAAGCCGCAGCCGCGTGTTCGGCGCGACGGCAGGCTGCGGCTGGCTGCCGGGGCCCGCCGGCGGCTTTGGCTTGGCCTGCCCCGGATAGAATTTCGGTTTCTTGCGCTTGCGGTTGAGCGAGTCGTAGCCCCAGTCGGACGCGCCGCTCGCGGCCGGCAGGCCGTATTTCGGAATCTGCCCGATCCGCGACGGCGCCGGCTTGTTCTCGATGTTGTCCTGCAGCTTCGGCGCGTTGAGCGGATCGGAGGTTTCGGCTGCGGTCCGCCGCAACGGCGAATCCGGGTTCGTCACCCGGCTTGCGCGCGTCGGGCTGAACAGGTCCGGCGTGACGGTCTGCGCCTGTGCGAGGGGGCTGCCAAGGACGATCAGGGCAAGGCACGGCCAGGCTGCGCGAAAGAGGCGCGCGCGGCTGTTTCGGCCGGTTACTGGCCCCGCCATCACGATCGAAATACTCCAACAAAAGCAGATACTTAACTGTCGCCCTCCGAACGGTCGGGGAACGCGTCGTTAATGGAGTTAAAACAATTATGGTTAATGACCCGTTGAGAGCGCGCCCGCCCGCGTCGCATCAAAGGACGGGCCATGCTATGGAGGGGTCCGGGGCAAAGCCTCTCCCCTTGGAACCAGACATGGCCAATCCGAAACCGCTGATGGCACAATCATCCGGCACCGACCTTGCTGACGCCGCCGTCCAGTCGGCGCTGCGCACGCTCGATGCCGAAGGCAGCGGGATCGCCGCGATCACGGCGGCGCTGCAATCCGATCTGCGCGCGCCGTTCGCCGCCGCCGCCGATCGCATCCGTAACGCCAAGGGCCGGCTGATCGTCACCGGCCTCGGCAAGTCCGGTCATATCGGCCGCAAGATCGCCGCGACCTTTGCCTCGACCGGTACCCCTGCCTTCTTCGTCCACGCCGCCGAGGCCAGCCATGGCGATCTCGGCATGATCACGCCCGAGGACGTCATCCTGGCGCTGTCATGGTCCGGCGAGCAGCCGGAGATGAAGAACCTCGTCACCTATGCCAAGCGCTTTCGTATTCCCGTGATCGCGATGACCGCGGAACGCGACTCCACGCTGGCCAAGGCCGCCGATGTCGCGCTGACGCTGCCGAAGGCACGCGAGGCCTGTCCGCACAATCTGGCGCCGACCACTTCCTCGCTGATGATGCTCGCGCTCGGCGACGCGCTGGCGATCGCACTGCTGGAAGGCCGCGGCTTTACCTCGGTCGATTTCAGCGTGCTGCATCCCGGCGGCAAGCTGGGCGCGATGCTCAAATATACCCGCGACCTCATGCATGCCGGCGACGCCGTGCCGCTGAAGCCGCTCGGCACCAAGATGTCCGACGCGCTGGTCGAGATGACATCGAAGGGCTTTGGCTGCGTCGGCATCACGGACAGCCGGGGCCGCATCGCCGGCATCGTCACCGACGGCGATCTGCGGCGTCACATGGGGCCGGAGCTGATGACGGCCACCGTCGACGAGGTAATGACGCGCAATCCCAAGACGATCAGCCGCGATCTGCTCGCCAGCGAGGCGCTGGAGATTCTCAACTCATCGAAGATCACGGCGCTGATCGTGACCGACGCGAGCAAACCGGTCGGGATCGTGCATCTGCACGATCTGTTGCGGGCGGGGGTGGCGTAGCTCTTTGTCGTCATTGCGAGGAGCGCAAGCGACGAAGCAATCCATCCATCCGTTATGCCGCTCTATGGATTGCTTCGCTTCGCTCGCAATGGCGGCTAGAGCGGAAACCGTGCCGCCTTCTCCTCCAGCGGAATCGCCAGCGCGTTCACGACATACGTCACTGTGCGATAAAATCCGCACAGCAGGATGATGTCGAATATCTTCGCATCGTCGTAATGCGCCGACAGCGCCTTGAATTCGGCATCGCTGAGCGAGGCCCGTTCGTGCAGCGCGTCGACGGCCGATATCAGCACCTGCTCCGCCTCCGACCAGCAAGCGGCATCGGCCGGTCCGTGTACGGTGGCGCGGACCTGTTCATCGGTCAGCTTTGCCGCCGCCGCGAATGCCGAGATATGCACGCCCCATTCGTATTCGCACCCCGTGCGCGCGCAGGTGCGGTCGATGACGATCTCGCGCTCCCGCATCGACAGTGGACCCTTGTCCAGCAGGCTGGCGGCGCGGAATTTCTGCCAGGCGCGGGCATTGCCGGCCAGCACGCGGAACATCGTCAGCGGCGGCGCGCCGCGCATGATCTGGTCGAACTGGGTCTGAATCTCCGGTGCATAAGGCGGTTGCAACGGCGCGATGCGCGGCGCGGGCTGGGACATCAGTATCTCCTGTGCTACAAATAACGTAGCGACACGCTACATTTTTTGTAGCAAAATGCAAGAGGGTCCTTCGATGCCGAAAGCCGCCGCCATTCCAAAAAGAACCGCCGTCCGCGGCTCCCGCACCGGCCGGCCGATCATGGCGCTGCTCGACCTGCTCGGCCGGCGCTGGACCCTGCGGATATTCTGGGAATTGCGCGACGGCCCATTGACCTCGCGCGCGCTGCGCACCGCCTGCGACGAAGCCTCGCCGACGGTGATGCAGGCACGCCTGAGCGAATTGCGCGATGCCGGTCTCGTCGAATTGCTGTCAGGCGACGGCTATCGGCTCACGTCATCAGGCACCGAGTTGATGCGGAGCATCGCGCCGCTGCATCAGTTCGCCGAGCGCTGGAGCAAGCATGCAGCAAGCTAGGCCGCCGCCACCGTGAGGCTGGCGCCGTCGGCCTGCACCACCTTGACGCGGCTGCCGGCCGGCACGTCGGGACCGGCGACGCGCCAGATGGTGTCGTCGATCCGCACCGTGCCCGATCCGTCGACGATCGGCTTTTCCAGCGTGAACTCCCGCCCGATCAGTGCCGCCGTCCGACGATTGAGAAACGGATTGCTGACGCTGTGCGACGACGCGCTGCGCGCAAAGTGCCGCCAGCCTGGAACCGCGGCGACGGCGAACACCGCGAACATCAACAGCTGCGTCTGCCAGGACGGGGTGAACACGAACGAGAACAGTCCGACCAGCAATGCGGCGAGCCCGAGCCAGAACAGGAAGATGCCGGGCGCCAGCAATTCCAGCGCCATCAGGATGAAGCCGAAGATCAACCAGTTCCAGGTGCCCAACGTCGAAAACATTTCGGCCATCACACGACCCTCTTTTCGATCCACTATCTAATCAGGTGCACGGTTCATCGATCGACCGCGCCCCCTGACTCCAACCCTCTCCCGCAAGGAATGAGGGAGCGTACGTCTTTGCGTTGTCCGGCGCGAACCGGACAAACTCCTATCGCTGCGGCGTGAACGGCGGCGGCGTGGGGCCGGTGCTCGGCACCGATCCGGTCCGCCGCGCGGCGGCCGCAGCGGAAGCCGCGCTTTCGCCGAAGGTTGCCTTGGCGATCTCGCCGATGCCGGCGAGCGAGCCCAGAATGCTGGTCGCCTCGATCGGCAGCATGATGATCTTCTGGTTCGGCGAGTCGGCCAGTTGTCCGAATGCCTTGATGTATTTGTCGGCGATGAAGTAGTTCAGCGCGGCGACGTCGCCCTTGGAAATCGCTTCGGAGACCATCTGCGTCGCCTTGGCTTCGGCTTCCGCGGAACGCTCGCGCGCCTCGGCATCGCGGAAAGCGGCTTCCTTGCGGCCTTCGGCCTGCAGGATCTGGCCCTGCTTGGCGCCCTCGGCGCGCAGGATCTCCGACTGCCGCTGGCCCTCCGCCTGCAGGATGTCGGCGCGCTTGACGCGTTCGGCCTTCATCTGCCGGCCCATCGCCTCGACCAGATCGGCCGGCGGCACGATGTCCTTGATCTCGATGCGGTTGACCTTGAGGCCCCACGGCGACACCGCGGCGTCGACGACGCGCAGCAGCCGCTCGTTGATCTCGTCGCGATGCGACAGCACCTGGTCGAGATCCATCGCGCCCATCACCGAGCGGATGTTGGTCATCGTCAGCACGATGATCGCCTGATCGAGATTGGAAACTTCGTAGCTCGCCTTGGCGGCATCGAACACCTGGAAAAAGGCGACGCCGTCGACCGTGACGGTGGCGTTGTCCTTGGTGATCACCTCCTGCTCGGGAATGCTGATCACCTGCTCCATCATGTTCATCTTGCGGCCGACGCGATCGAAATAGGGAACGATGATGTTGAGGCCCGGCGAGAGGGTGCGGGTGTATTTGCCGAACCGCTCGATGGTCCAGTCATAGCCCTGCGGCACGGTCTTGACGCCGGCAAACAGCGTGGCGATGACGAGCAGAACAAAGGCAATCGCGAAAATATCAAAGCCACTCATAAAATCCCTCCAAGGCCGGCAAGGAGCGCTGCCGGGTGCGGTCTCTCATTTGTCAGCCAAGCCGCGGCGCCGGTTCAGCCGGCCGTTCTCAGACTATCGTTATATAGCTAGGGAAGGTTTGGAAGGCCACCAGATGGGTGCTACCGGGGCGGCACTTGCCGTTTCAGGCGGTCAAATCCAGCCCTGAAGCTCGCGCAAAACGAGCTGGCGGATGACGTCCATGCCGGGTTCGCTGTCGTTCAGGCAGGGGATCGCGGCAAATTGCTCGCCGCCATTGTGCTTGAATATCTCGGCATTTTCCTCGGCGATCTCCTCCAGCGTCTCGAGGCAATCGGCGGAGAAGCCGGGGGTCACGACGGCAATGCGCTTCACACCATCTTTTGCGAGTTTTTCGATGGTCTTGTCGGTATAGGGCTGCAGCCACTCATCGAAGCCGAAGCGCGACTGGAACGTAAGCAGCAGTTTGGTGGCATCAAGCCCCATCCGCTTGCGCAGCGCCTCGGTGGTTGCGACGCACTGCGCCTGGTAAGGATCGCCCTTGTCGACGTATTTCTGCGGCATGCCGTGAAACGACGCCACGATCAGTTCGGGCTGGAACGGCAGCGTCGCCAGATGCGCGTTGATGGAGACGGCGAGCGCCTCGATGTAATCAGGATCTTCGTAGTAGGGCGGCGTCACCCGCAGCGTCGGCTGCGCGCGCATCCCCGATAGTACCCGAAACGCCTCGTCGCACACGGTCGCCGACGTCGCCGCCGAATATTGCGGATAGAGCGGCACCACGAGGATGCGGTCGCAGCCCTGCGCCGTCAGCGCCTCGATGCGCGAGCGCATCGACGGATTGCCGTAGCGCATCGCCCAGTCGACGACCACGTGGTCGTGATCGGCGATCGACGCTGCCAGTTTCTCGGACTGCGCGCGCGTAATCGTCTTGAGCGGGGACTCGTTCCGCTCGGTATTCCAGATCTTCTGATAGTCGCGCACCTTGCGGCGGGGGCGCACGCGCAGGATGATCCCGTTCAGGATCAGCTTCCAGAGCAGCCCCTGATCCTCGATCACGCGGGGATCGGAGAGGAATTCCTTGAGATAAACGCGGATGCCCCGGGTATCAGCCGTATCGGGCGTCCCGAGATTGACCAGGAGCACGCCGACGCGCTCCGGCTGGACGGCCGGCGCTGGCTTCGCATTTCCAATGGGGACGACCACGGTCATGATTTCGATGGCTTCGCGCGTTGCACCATCCTTGTCAAGATAACCGCCGGTTCGGTACTCTCGCCAGTCGCCGGGGCTGGAGGAACCATGACGGTCGCCGAATGGTGCGTTTTCGGAACGCTGATGCTGTATCTGCTGACGATCGCTTCGGTCAAATGGACCGGGCATCGCCGTTTCGACAATTCCAGGCCGCGCGATCCGGTGTTTTACGAGGACCCGATCCGGGCCCGCGCGCTCGGCGCCCACCAGAACGGCATCGAGGCGTTTCCGTTTCTGGCGACAGCCGTGCTGCTGGCGGAATTCCGCCTCGCGCCCCAGCATCTGATCGACGAACTCGCGGTGCTGTTCCTGATCGTACGGGTCGCCTATGTTTTCACGTATCTGGGCAACCGCCCGACGCTGCGCACGATCCTGTGGAGCGCCGGCTTCGCGCTCAACGTCGCGATTTTCTTTCTGCCCGTCATCAAGGGGTATTTGCCGGCGTAAATTAGCCAACCCCGTAGGATGGGTGGAGCGCAGCGATCCCCATCATCCATCTACATGCGGCGACATTGATGGGTATCGCTACGCTCCACCCGTCCTACGAATGGCCCCTTGAATTGCCGGTTCCCACTCGATATCTAGCGCCTGTCCGTGCTACGATCAGGCCATGATGCCAATGCAACACCTCATGCGAATTGTGGGAGCCGCGATCGTCCTGATCGCGCTTTCGTTCGCGCCGTCGGTTGCGAAGGCCCATTCCAGCCATCATCACCACCAGGCGTCCGTGCATGACGGACAGGGCCCATCCGCCGCCCAGGAGTCCGAACGGCCCGCGGCGCCCGCATCGTTACAGCAGGCACAATGGAAGCAGGCCGGGACGCCCCCGGAGCAGGATCGCAACTGCGCCGGCGGCTGCTGCTCGTCCGCCTGTGCCGCCTGCTGCGCGGCAGGATTACCCAATCCCGTGGCCTTCGTTTCCTTTCCCCGGTCGATCACGCGCGTGGCGTTTGCGCCATCGCAGGCTTGGCCGGGCCGCGAGCCGGAGTCGCTGCGGCGGCCTCCAAGGCACTTCATCTGAATCAAACCGATTAATTTGCGTCTGCGAGGCATGCCATGTGCTGCCCGCGACCGACGGCCATTCAGATTGAAGGACTATCCGTATGCTTTCCCGATTTGGGCGTGCGCTCGCCGCGGCTGCGATCATTTTCGCTGCGTTCTCTCCCGCTCTGGCTCACGAAGGTCATGACGACGACGAGGCGCCACAGCCATCCGCCAGCACGCTGCCCCGCGGCGAGGCCGCTTCCGGCGCGTTCGAGATCGTGGCGATCGCCCGCGGCGACAACCTCGAGATCTATCTCGACCGGTTCGCGACCAACGAGCCGGTGACCGGCGCATCGATCGAGGTCGAATCCCCGTCCGGTCCGGTCAAGGCGGCGGCGGATGCCGATGGTACCTACAAGGTAGCGGCGCCGTGGCTGGCGAAGAACGGCCGAACCGACCTGATCTTCACGGTGACGGCCGGAGACACCACCGACATTCTGCCGTTGACCATCCAGACCGTGGCAGGCGCTGCGCAAGGCGCAGCACGGCACGATGAGGCTGCCCCCGGCTACCTCAACAAGGCATCGGTTCTTCTCGTCCTCGGCGGCGCGCTGGCCGGGGCCTTGCTCTCTGCCATTGCGCTGCGCGGCAGACGCCGTGCGGCCGCCCTCGTCGCGATCCTTTCCGTCCTCTTGGGCGCGCGCGAACTGCAGGCGCATGAGGGCCACGGTCATGAGGAAGAAAAGGCGCAGGTCGCGATCAGCACCGTCTCCGGCGAACGCGCCCAGCGCCTTCCGGACGGTGCGGTGTTCGTGCCCAAATCGGTGCAGCGGATATTCGCGCTGCGGACGCTGCTCGCCGAAAACGCGACACACAAGAAGGCCACGGAATTGCCGGGGAGGATCATCCCCGATCCCAATGCCAGCGGCTATGTGCAGTCCGCCGTCGGCGGCCGTCTTTCCGCACCGTCCGGCGGCTTTCCGCGGCTGGGTACGCGGGTGAAACAGGGCGATGTCCTCGGCTACGTCACGCAGCCGATCCAGGCGATCGACGCTTCCGACATGCGGCAGCGCCAGGGCGAACTCGACCAGCAAATCTCGATCGTCGAACGCCGGTTTGCCCGTTACGAGCAACTGGCGCCGTCGGGCGCTATTTCCCGCACCCAGCTCGAAGATACCCGGCTCGAGCTGGAAGGGCTGCGTGAGCGCCGTGCCTCGCTCGACAAATCGCGCCGCGAGCCGGAAGCGCTGATCGCGCCGGTGGCAGGCGTGATTGCCGAAGCCAGCGCCGTGGCGGGACAGATCGTCCAGCCGAGTTCGGTCGTCTTCAACATCATCGATCCGTCACGGCTATGGGTCGAGGCGCTGAGCTTCGAGAGCATCGAGCCTTCCCGGGGTGCACGGGCCTCGACCTACACCGGCAGGAACTACGACCTGATTTATCAGGGCACCGGCTTCGCCGACCGTAGCCAGTCGGTGCCGGTGCATTTTGCCGTGACGGGCGATACGGCGGGGCTCCGGGCCGGCCAGTTCCTGACGGTGCTCGTCACCACCGACGATGCGAAGGAAGGCGTTGCCGTGCCGCGCAGCAGCGTGGTTCGCGGCTCCAACGGCCAGGATTTCGTCTACGAGCACACGGCGCCCGAACGGTTCATGCCGAGAAGCGTGCGCACCGAGCCCCTCGACGGCGACCGTGTGCTGATCGTGTCCGGCTTCACGCCGGGCAAGCGGATCGTGTCGCAAGGCGCGGATCTGCTCGATCACGTCCGCTGAGGAGGAACGCGCATGTTTACCTTCCTCGTCAGCGCCTCGCTCCGCAATCGCCTGTTCGTTCTGGCGATGGCGGCCATCCTGGTCCTGCTCGGCGCCTATACCGCGCGCCAATTGCCGGTCGACGTGTTTCCGGACCTCAACCGTCCGACCGTCACCATCATGACGGAATCGGAGGGGTACGCCCCGCCGGAGGTCGAGCAGCTCGTCAGCTTCCCGATCGAAACCCAGATGAACGGCGTGCCGGGCGTGAGCCGGGTACGATCGGTCTCGGGCATCGGGCTTTCGATCGTCTATGTCGAGTTCGACTGGGGCACCGACATCTTCCGCAACCGCCAGCTGGTCGCCGAACGCCTCGCGCAGGTGCAGAGCCAGCTGCCCTTGAATGTCACGCCGCAGATCGGCCCGATCAGTTCGATCATGGGCCAGATCCTGCTGATCGCGGTGACGTCGAAGACGGCGTCGCCGATGGAAGTGCGCGAGATCGCCGACTTCACCATCCGGCCGCGGCTGCTCGCCGTGCCCGGCGTCGCGCAGGTGATCCCGATGGGCGGCGAGGTCCGCCAGTACCGGATCGCGCCGCTGCCTTCGGCCTTGCGCGCGCTCGGCGTGAGCTACGAACAGATGGAGGTGGCGCTGCGGCAATTCGGCAGCAACACCGGCGGCGGGTTCACCGACCAGAACGCCCGCGAGTTTCTCATCCGCAACATCGGGCGCACCACGAGCCTCGAAGACCTGCGCAACATCGTCGTGACCACCATCGAAGGTCGGCCGATCCTGCTGCGGCAGGTCGCGAACGTCGATTTCGCACCCAAGGTCAAGCGCGGCGACGCGGGCTATATGAGCAAGCCCGCCGTGATCGTCTCGGTCGAGAAGCAGCCCAACGTCGATACGGTGCAACTGACTCAGCGGATCACCGCGTCGCTCGCGGAGCTGGAACCCAGCCTGCCCTCCGGCGTCAAGGCCAGCGAGATCATCTTCCGGCAGGCGAGCTTCATCGAGAATTCGATCCAGAACGTCGAGCGGGTGCTGCTCGAAGCAGCGCTCGTGGTCGCCGTCATCCTGTTCGCGTTCCTGCTGAACTGGCGCACGACGGCGATTTCACTCACGGCGATCCCGGTTTCGATCCTGACCACGGCCATTATCTTCAAAATACTCGGCCTGTCGATCAACACGATGACGCTGGGCGGCCTTGCGATCGCCATCGGCGAACTGGTCGACGACGCCGTCGTCGATGTCGAGAACATCTTCCGCCGGCTGCGCGAGAACCGGGAGCAGGGTAATCCCCGCTCCGTGTTCGACGTGGTGGTTTCGGCATCCAACGAGGTGCGGTCGGGAATCGTCTACGCCACCACGATCATCGTTCTGGTGTTCGTGCCGCTGTTTGCGCTTTCCGGCATCGAGGGGCGGCTGTTTGCGCCGCTCGGTCACGCCTACATCATTTCGATCATGGCCAGCCTGCTGGTTTCGATCACCCTCACCCCCGTCATGGCCTATTACCTGCTGCCGGGGATGAAACGCCTTGCGGAACGGGAAAGCTGGCTCGTCCGCAGGCTGAAACAGGCGAACCACGCCGCGCTCCGGTTCGCGCTTGCGCACAAGGGCTTGCTGCTCGGCGTCACGGCACTGGCGGTGATCGGCGCCGGTACCGGCGTGCTCGGATTGAAGCGCGCGTTCCTGCCGGCCTTCAACGAAGGCACATTCACCATCAACATCGCCTTCAACCCCGGCGTTTCGCTTTCCGAATCCACGCGCGTGGGCTCGATCGCCGAACGCCTGTTGCTCGACATTCCCGAAGTGATCAGCGTCGGCCGGCGCACCGGACGCGCCGAACTCGACGAGCACGCCGAAGGCATCCATTCGTCCGACCTCGAAGTCGATCTCAAGCGCTCGCCGCGGACGAAACCCGAAATCGTCGCGGATATCCGTTCGCGGCTGTCGGTGCTGCCGCTCTCGGTCAATGTCGGGCAGCCGATCTCGCACCGGCTCGATCATCTGTTGTCGGGCATCCGCGCCGAACTCGCCCTGAAACTGTTCGGCGACGACCTCGACACGCTGCGAAACAGCGCGGAGGAACTCCGTCAGCGTCTTGCGAAGATCGAGGGCATCCAGGACCTGCAGGTCGAAAAACAGGTGCGGATTCCGCAACTCGAAATCCGCGTCGACTACACCCGGGCCGCCCTGTACGGGGTGCAGCCCGGCGCCGTGACCGATCAGCTGTCGCGGCTGTCGAGCGGGCGCGTCATCTCGCGCGTCGTCGACGGTTACAAGCGCTACGACGTCGTCATGAGACTGCCGGACCAGCTTCGCACCACCGAGAAGCTCGGCGATCTCCTGATCAAGACGCCATCGGGGTGGATCCCGGCGCGTCAGATCGCCGACGTCAAGGAGACCGACGGACCCAATCAGATCCTGAAGGAAAACGGCCGAAGGCGTATCGTGATCCTGGCCAACTCGGACGGCAAGACCGACATGGCGGAGATCGTGCGACGCATACGCACCGAGCTGGACAGGGCAAGCCTGCCGCAAGGCGTCACGGCGAGCCTCGAAGGCACGTTCCAGGCCCAGGAAGAGGCGAGCCGCAGGATCGGTATCCTGTCGATCGTATCCTTCGCGCTGATCTTTGCGATCCTCTACAGCCGCTATCGTTCTGCCGTGCTGGCGGCGATCATCATGGGCGGGGTGCCGCTGGCGCTGATCGGTTCGGTCGCGGCGCTGGCGCTGACCGATCAGCCGCTGTCCGTCGCCAGCATGGTCGGGTTCATCACGCTGGCGGGGATCGCAACCCGCAACGGCATCCTCAAGATCAGCCACTACATCAATCTCGCGCTGCACGAGCGGATGAAATTCGGACCGGAGCTCGTCATCCGCGGCAGTCTCGAACGCATGACGCCCGTGCTGATGACAGCACTGTCGGCGGGGCTGGCGCTGCTGCCGCTGCTGATCGCAGCCGACGAACCGGGCAAGGAAATCCTGCATCCGGTCGCCGTGACGATCTTCGGCGGGCTTGTCAGCGCCACCCTGCTCGATGCGCTGGTGACGCCCGTGCTGTTCCTGATGTTCGGCCAGAAGCCACTGGCGCGGCTGATGCAGCGGCAATCCGAGACGACGCGCGGCAATCCTGCCGCCTCACATTCCTATTGAACTTACCATCTGGAAAAGGAGCCCCCCATGAAGTTTGGATATCTCGTCCTCAGCGCCGCCCTGCTGACCGCCCTGCCCGCCGGCGCGCATCAGC
>JAQSDT010000761.1 GCA_029946075.1 bacterium
CTGCCGACGGCCGGAGCCGGCGCAGCGACCCCTGTAACCGGCACCGGTTCGCTCGCGGCACGGCCGGCAACGGCGCCGGGAACCGGCCAGGACAACCTGCCGTCAGGCACCTCGTCCGCAGGCGCCAGATCGACCGGCAGCGGCATGCTGCCGAACGTGCGCATCACCGCCGACGTCACCAACAACACCGTGCTGGTTTACGCCAATGCGGAATCGCAGCGCGTCGTCGAACAGACCATCCGCCAGATCGACCGGCCGCAGCGCCAGATCGCGATCGAGGCGACGATCGCCGAAGTCACACTGAACGACCAGCTGAACTACGGCGTGCAGTATTTCCTCGCCAGCAAGAAGGGTTCGATCTCGCAGACCTATCCGGGCGCGACGACCAACGGCACCACCGCGATCGAACCGGCCAGCAATGCCGTCAACGCCGCTGCCGGCGCCCTGCTCGGCCGCATGCTGCCCGGCTTCAACGTGCTGATCGGCGCGGAGAACTCGCCGCGCGTCGTACTCGATGCGCTGCATGGCCTGACCAACGTCAAGGTGCTGTCGAACCCGTCGCTGGTGGTGCTCGACAACCAGCCTGCGACCTTGCAGGTCGGCGATCAGGTGCCGTTCTCGACCGGCACGGCGACGGTGCTCACCGCCAACAACACCGTGGTCAACACCATCGACTACAAGAACACCGGCATCATCCTGCGCGTGCTGCCGCGCGCCAACGCCAACGGCAACGTGGTGCTGGACATCGAGCAGGAAATCTCCAGCGTCGCCGCCGGCAGCGCCGGATCGCTGACGCCGACGATCTCGCAGCGCAAGGTCAAGAGTTCGATCGCGGTGGCGAGCGGCCAGACCGTGCTGCTCGCGGGCCTGATCAGCGAGACCGAGAACAGGCAGCGGCAGGGCATTCCGATCCTGGATTCGATCCCCGGCGTCGGCGATGCGTTCTCGCATCAGACCAACACGCGGGCGCGCACCGAACTGATCCTGTTCATTCGTCCGAGCCTGGTGCGGGATGCTGTCGATGCCAGCGTCATCGCCGAGGAAATGCGCAGCAAGATGAACAGCCGCCTCGTGGGTACCAGCAACCCCGTGGTGGTGGTCGATCCGCCGCGAGCCGCGCGCTAACGCACGTTCCGCAAACGTGGGTACCGGTTTTGCGCAATCCTGAGCGCGTGATGACGCCAACGGCAGCCCGGCAAGCTTTTCTCAGCCTGACGCTGCTCGTGGTCGTCGTGACCAGCCTCCTTGCCGCGCCCGGCCCGGACGGGCTGACCGGCGCCTTCCTGGGCGCGCTGATGCTGGCGATCGCGGTGAGCGATGTCAGGCGCTACCAGATCCCCGACGTACTGACGACCGCCGCTGTCGCTCTGGCATTATTGCGCGCCGGGACCATCGGCCCGGAAGTCGGCTGGGAAGCCGTGCTGTGGGCTGCGGTCCGCGGGCTCGCCGTCGCCCTGCCCTTCCTGGCGCTGATGGCGGGCTACCGCTGGTGGCGCGGCCGCGACGGGCTCGGGCTCGGCGACATCAAGCTCGCCGGCGTCGCCGGAGCCTGGCTCGGCCTGGTCACCCTCTTCGCCGTGATCGAACTGGCGACGCTCGCCGCGCTCGGGGCCTATCTGCTGATCGGTCTGATCCGCAGGCGTCCGCTCAAGGCCACCGCCTTCCTGCCCTTCGGATCGTTCCTGGCGCCGGCGATCTGGCTCGGCTGGCTGTTCGAGGCGCTGGTGGACTGGCACTCGGCGTTCTAGGCGCGGTCAGCGTTCCGGCGTCGGCGCCCATTCCAGCGCGCGCATCCGCGCCTGCGCGATCTCCCCGCGCGTCATCTTGCGGGTGACCGCGTCGCGGATCCGCACCCGCGCCTCCCGCGCCTGGCGCGGCGCGCCGGCGGCCGAAAGATTGAGCCATTTGCTGGCCTCGACCACGTCGCGCGGCACGCCCTGGCCGCGGTCGTACAGCAGGCCGAGCGAATATTGCGCGAGGCTGTCGCCCTGCTCAGCGGCGCGCCGATACCACATCGCCGCCTCGGTGTAGTTCTGCGGCACGCCGCGTCCGCTCTCGAACATGTAACCGAGATAGGTCTGCGCCGACGCGTTGCCGCGCTCGGCCAGCGGAATGAAGACCCGCGACGCCGACGGATAATCCTGACGGTTGAAGGCGGATACGCCCTGCCGGTAGGACTGGGCGTGGGCAGGCATGGCGGCGCAGATCACCAGGATCGTGACGGCAAGACCGAAAATCCCGGAAAGTGGAGAACGGCGGCGCTCGCGCATGCGTGGTCTCATCCCTGATCTTGTCGGGCACAGTAATCCGGCGATGACAGGAAATCCACAAGGCGCCTCCGCCGGGCGGGCGCGTCGTCTGCAGGTCCAAAGTAAAGGCCCCGGATTTTGCATCCGGGGCCTCGGTATTTTACAGGCCGTTTCGCTGCGGACGCTCGCGCGCCCGATCAGCTTACTTTAGCGCCGGGGAAAGCAGGGTCACGGTTTCACCACCGCCGTTGCCGATAATCTGGTTGGTACCGAACGAGGAAACGGTACCGCTGATACCAGTGGTATTGCCCGTGATCTCGGTTTCACCGATCCGGATGAAGGTGCTGGCGCCGGCGCTGATACCGGTGCCATTGCCCATGACCGCCGACTTCGTCATCATGGCAACCACGGCCGCCGCGCTGGTCGATGCCGAAAGTCCGGCCGTCGTGTTGTTGTTGAGAACGCTGTTGCGGATCGCAATGTTGCTGCTGCTGCCGCCTGCGCCGTCAAGCACGATACCGTTGCCGTTCTTGTAGGCGACTAGGCCTTCGATCACACCCGTTGCCAGCGCACTTGCAGCGGACGGCCTGACCTGGACGCCACCAAGCGCATTATTGCTCGCGGTAACGCGGGTCACCTGCAGGCTTGCAGCGGCACCGTTGTTGAACTGGATACCGAAACCAGTGGTATTGACGATCGTGGTATCTTCAACCGTGAGTGCGGCCCCTGCGAGGAACCGGATACCGTTGATGCCGGTGCCCGCACCGTTGATGTCGAGCCCCTTCAGAAACACCTTGTCGGCAACGCCGGCATTAATGATGACGCCGTTGGTACCGGCCGACAGAATGCCACCAACCACGCCCTGACAGACGATGCTGATGGATTTGGTGATGGTGACGGCGCCGAAACCCGCCGAATCCAGACAATTGATTTCGCCTGCCGCAGCAGTCTTCGAGATCGCGCCGGCAAACGTCTTGCAAGGTGCGGTGCGGCTGCACGGATTAACGTCATCGCCGACACCGGAGACCCAGGTCCGGGTTGCCTGAGCATGGGCCGGTGCGGACGCCAAGACGGGAAACAACAGCCCGACGGCCAAAGCGAGTAATCCAAAACGACGCATGATCCACCTCCTGTTTCGCCGAGATTCTCTCGGCTTAAATGACATTTGCTATGACAGGGTCTTGTAGTGACGAATGGCCTATCGATCTATCGACTGGCGGAAACGAGAGTGTGGCGAAAAAGTCCAGCGATTGTCCACGGCGCGCAGGTTTCTCTTATACGATCACTTACCCCAGGTCTGTGTCAGAATTCACATTTGTTTAGGACAAGCCCTTAAAAAATCCGCGCGGCAAGCAGGCGGTCCGAACCGGATATCTGCCCCCTCTCAGTGACACCGACAGGCCGACGTTCAATAGGTCTACGCAACCTTCGGTAGGTTCAAGCCGTATCCGGATTTTTTCCGTCGCGGTAACCCGCTCATGTCGCCAGGACCCAGGACAAAGACTGAATTCCTCAAGCTATTGCCGTTCCTTAGCGGCGATGTCGTCATCAAGATTGCTTGTGTCTTCTGCAGGCGACAAAAAAAATCCGGTCGCGCAGGTCCGGTCGCAGCTGAAGGCTGCAACCCGGAGAGGCTGTGGGTTCCATTTCTGACGCCTGATAAACAGGCGCAATTGTCAGGAAGTGAGAAGGAACCCGGCGTGCAGTTCGTGGATAAGGGCCTTGATCGCTCCGTCGAATTCGCTAACGGACGGGCCTTGCCGAATGTCCGAGCCGAATTCGAACGTGTCGTTGCCCGCGAATATTCCGGACGCCATCAGGAGGGCTTGGCTGCTCGGCACCCCGATCACGCCGTCGCCATTGAGGTCCTGCTGGAAGCTGGTTTCGAAGTTTTCCAGCGTAACACTGGTTCCGGACACGCCACCGATGACATTGGTGATATAGTTGCCGTTGCTGTCGGTGCTCCAGACAGAATAATTGTCCGCGCTCCCCATTTTCCAGGCCACCTGGTATCCGGAGCCGGCCTGCTCGACGCCGATCGGCGTCCAACCGCCGAACTGCCCGGCGGCAAAGGGCGTCCCGCCATATTTCAATGTTGGGCCAGTACCGGTACTGGCGCCAATCAGGGAGTAGTTGCTGCCCGACTTGAACAGGCTGGTCGATCCCATGGCTTCGATGACGGTGCCCGCATTTGCGGGGACTCCGATCACGCCATCGCCGTTGAGATCTTGCTGGAAGCTGGTCTCGTAATTCTCGAATGTAACGCTGGTTCCGGACACACCGCCAATCACGTTAGAGACGTAGTTGCCGCTGCTGTCGGTACTCCAGACCGAATAATTGTCCGCGCTCCCCATCTTCCAGGCCACTTGGTATCCAGAGCCGGCCTGCTCGGCGGCGATCGGAGTCCAGCCGCCAAACTGGCCGTCGACGAAGGCCGACCCGCCATATTTGAGCGTCGGCCCGACACCGCTGCTGATGTTGTTGAGATAGAAGTTGCCGCCCGATTTGACGAGACTCGTCGCACCCTGCGCTTCGAGAACGGTCCCCAACGACACCGGCACACCGATGATGCCATCGCCGTTGAGGTCCTGATGGAAGCTGCTCTCGAAATTCTCGAACGTGGCACTGGTTCCGGACACGCCACCGATCAGGTTGGAAATGTAGTTACCGCTGCTGTCGGTACTCCAGATCGAATAGTTGTCCGCGCCCGAGATTTTCCAGGCCACCTGGTAGCCTGAGCCGACCTGCTCGACGCCGATCGGGGTCCAGCCGCCGAACTGCCCTGCGGTAAAGGCCGACCCGGCATATTTGAGGGTGGGTCCGGTCGTCGTCCCCGTTGCGTAAAGATAAAAACTGGCGCTGACCTGCGTCAGGGTGGTTGCCCCGGCAGACTCGATCACGATAGGAACGGTCACGGCGCCGATCAGGTCCGATGCGTTGATGGCGATATTTCCCGTCAGGTCAATCGCGAAATCTGCGACGCCGTCGCCGTTGGTGTCGCCCTGCAGCGTGGTGATGCCCGTCGAGCTGTTGTAGGAATAATTCAGCGCGCCGGCCGCACCGTCGAATGCCGAGGTGCCGATGAAACGGAACTGGTCGTATCCGACGGTGGCACTGACCGCATCGATGCCGCTGAGATCGATCCGATCGATACCGGCAGCAAAGTCCGTAATGCGATCGTGCTGACCGCTTGCTGCCGAGCTGTCGCCGAACGCAAAAGCGAACGTGTCGATCCCACCGCCACCGGTCATGGTGTCGACGCCGGTGCCGCCGGTCAGCCGGTCGTTGCCGGCGCCGCCGATCAGGGTGTCGTTGCCGCCGCCGCCGACCAGCGTCGAGGCCAGATCGCTTGCCGTCAGGCTGTCGTTGCCGCTGCCGCCGATCGCCTTCTCGATCGTCACGCCGAGCGCGATGCCGATATTGTTGACGAGACCACCGATCGAGGAGAACGCGCCGGCATGCAGGTCGATGACCTGCGCCGACGAATAGCCCGAGGCGTCCAGCGTGTCGTTGCCGCTGGAATCGTAGATCGTCAGCGCCGGCGCCGAGCTGTAGGCGCCGAAGCTGAAGACCGCGCCCGCATTGCTGTTGAAGCCGTAGACGGTATCGCCGGTCCGCGTCGACGACGCCATTCCGTAGATCGACGCGGCGGCATAGATATCCGCCATCTGCGGCGTGACGACGTAACGGTACGAACTCCCGGAATAATTGGGTTCCGAGAAATACGACATGATCGAATATTGCCAGGTGTCGTTGGCATAAAGCGCGTTGGTCGAATACGACGCGCTGCCGTTGTAGGGACCTTGGTGACCGAGTCCCAGCGCGTGTCCGATTTCGTGGATGTAGGTCTGGTAGCCGTAGCTGTCGATGCCGGTCTTGCCGTCGTAGGCGCCGCCGTCGTTGGTGATCCAGTCCTGACTGATGTTGACGGTAGCGTAGGCGATCGCACCCGAATAGTACCAGGCGGCATTGGTAACGGCCTGCATCGTGCCGTCATGGGTGAAGGTGATGTTGGCGGTACCGGACGTCTGAACGAAGTTGACGTTGGCGACATCGTGCCAGGCCTGCATCGCCGACTGCGCGAGGAATTGCTCCGCCGCATTCAGCCCGGTGATGTTGTAGGTAATGCTGTTGGACAGCCAGTGATGGGCAAACGAACCGCTGTAGATCCAGAAGCCGTCGACGAGGTAGCCGGCGAGCGTCGCGATCGAGGCAACCGGCTTGGCGGACCCGGCGCTGACGCTGACGGCGCCGCTGGCGGCCAGCGGCAGGGGTTCGCCTTCATCGACGATCAGCCGATCGGTCGTCGGCGGCGCGGGCGTCGGCATACGCTCCCCGGCGTCAAACGACGGGACGGCCCAGAAATCGTCGGAGAGCAACGTGTTCTTCTTCATCGCATGAGCCGTGTCTGCGGGAGGGCCGGTTGCAGGGAATCGTGAACGCACGGGCGAGCCTAGATTCGGCGCATTAAGGCTTGTTTACCAGCAGTAATTGCTTTCGCCTGACTTGGCGAAATCTTCGCGGCCAGTCCCCCACGCCTCCGCCCCACCCTGCAATTGGGCCCGTAATCTTGCGGGCCTGCCACCCCCGCCGGAGCCGCCGGCTGCCTAACCGGCAGTTGGAAAGAAGCGCCAAATTGTCTAAGTCAGGGAACGGCCTGCCATTCCTTCGTAAAACCCCAAAAAAAGAAGGTTTCTCAATGCCTTTCCCGCGCGCATCGCAAGCCCTTTCCCGTTTTACCGTGCTCGATCTGACCCGCGTGCGCTCCGGGCCGACCTGCGTACGGCAGCTGGCGGATTGGGGCGCCAACGTCATCAAGATCGATGCGCTGATGGAAGACGCCGCCGGCGAGCAGCCGGGCGGGCCGCGGCAGGGGTCGGACTTCCAGAATTTGCACCGCAACAAGCGGGCGATGACGCTCAATTTGAAGGACTCCAGGGGCCTCGAAGTGTTCAAGCGCCTCGCCGGGCAGGCCGACGTCGTGGTCGAGAATTTCCGCCCCGACGTGAAGGCCAAGCTCGGCATCGATTATGAGAGCCTGCGCCAGATCAACCCGCGCATCGTCTATGGCAGCATCTCCGGCTTCGGCCAGGATGGCCCCTATCACAAGCGGCCGGGTTTCGATCAGATCGCGCAGGGCATGGGCGGGCTGATGTCGATCACCGGTGCGCCCGGCGAAGGCCCGATGCGGGTCGGCATCCCCGTCGCCGATCTCACCGCCGGGCTGTTCTGCGCCATCGGCATCCTCACCGCGCTCCTGGAGCGCGACGTCTCCGGCCAGGGCCAGTGGGTGCAGACCTCACTGCTGCAGGCGCAGATCTTCATGCTGGATTTCCAGGCCTCGCGCTGGCTGATGGAAAAGGACGTCGCCAAGCAGGCCGGCAACAACCACCCGACCTCGATCCCGACCGGCGTGTTCAAGACCTCCGACGGCTACATCAACATCGCCACCACGGGCGGGCGGATCTGGGAGCGCTGCGCGCAGGCGATTGGTGCGCCGGAACTGGTCACCAATCCCGACTACGCCACCGCCCCCGCGCGTTCGAAAAACCGCGACGCGCTGAACGCCACCATCGGCAAGCTCACCGAAAAGAAATCCACCGACACCTGGGTCAAGGAACTGAACGATGCCGGCGTGCCCTGCGGGCCGATCTATTCGATCGACCAGATGTTCGACGACGCCCAGGTCAAGCATCTCGGCATCGCCCAGCACGTGCCGAACGACGAGAACCGCCACATCCAGCTGGTCGGCCAGCCCGTCACGCTGTCGCGCACGCCGAGCAGCATGGCCGCGCGGCCGCCGGAATTCGGCGAGCAGACCGAGGAAGTGCTGGCGGAGTTCGGTTTCGCGAAGGACGAGATCGCGGATTTGCGCGCGCGCAAGGTGGTGTAGCTCCGGCCGTCATTGCGAGCGAAGCGAAGCAATCCATCTATCCGCGCGCGGCGAGATGGATTGCTTCGTCGCTACGCTCCTCGCAATGACGAAATCAGCAACCTACTTCAACGACGCCGTCGCAAGCGCGTGCTCGACGCAATTGTTCACATGCGTGCGCAGCGTCGCGACCGCCGTGACCGCATCACGCTTGAGCGCGGCTTCGAGCAGCGCCTTGTGCTGCTCGGCCGGCTCGCTGCCGCGATAGCTGAACGCAACCATCTGGTAGCGGAAGTATTTGTCGAACACGAGCGCGTGCATCTCCATCAGCGAGCGTGAGCCGCAATTGGAGATCAGCGCCTGGTGGAATTCGCCGTCATAGCGCTTCCACTGTTCGAGTTCGCCGAGGCCGTTCAGCATCAGCCGGTCGGTCGAAGCCAGCTTGTGGTGCGCGGAGACGACGCGCCCTTCCCACTCGACATCGGCCTGGGCGAACGAGACGCCCATCGCGTGCGATTCCAGCAGCAGGCGCAGTTCGGCCAGTTCCCTGAGATTTTCCACCGAGACCGGCGCGACCTCAAAGCCGCGGCGGCCTTCCGCCAGCACAAAACCTTCGGCGGCGAGGCGATTGAGGATCTCGCGCAGCGTCGAGACGCTGACGCCGTAGTCTTCCTTCAGGCCGTCGAGCCGCAGTTTCTGGCCGGGGCGCAGCCGGCCGAACACGATGTCGGTGCGGATGCGGCGATAGCCGTCATCGCCGACCGCTTCCTGCTCTTCGATCCGTTCAACCAGGCTCATTCCAGATTCCACGCGTGGGCTGCCGTCGGCCTTGCCATGCCGGCCGATTCCCCTCAAGGCCTCGCTCCGTGTCCTATGTAATACATTTCATATGATAAAAGCTACTTTATACTTTGACTTTGATTTAACCATATGACTAACTTTGCCCGCCGCGACGCCAGAATGATCGCGAACCAAGGGAGAAATCGTCATGCGGATGGGATTGTTGTGCGCAGCCGCGGGGCTTTGCGCGCTGTTGGGGACGCCGGCCTCAGCCCAGGTCCAGGAACGCACCATTCGCTGGGGCCATCTCAACAACACCGACCACCCCGTCAGCTTCGGCGTGCAGAAATTCGCCGAGGTGCTGGCCGCCAAGAGTGGCGGCAAGCTGAAGATCCGCGAATTCGCCGCGTCCCAGCTCGGCAACGAGATGCAGCAGCAATCGGCGGTCCGCGGCGGCACCCAGGAGATCCTGTCCGCGTCGACCACCTCGCTCGCCAGCGTCGTCAAGGACCTCGGCCTGTTCGACTTCCCCTTCATCGTCTCGACGTTCGAGCAGGCCGAAGCGCTGGCGCAGGGCGCGTTCGGCAAGGCGATGCTGGAGACGCTGCCGGAGAAGGAGCTGATCGGTCTCGGCTATTGGGGCCTCGGCTTCCGCAACGCCACCAATTCCAGCCGCCCGATCGCCAAGGTCGAGGATTTCGCCGGCCTGAAGCTGCGCGTGATCCCGAACCCGGTCTATCTGGAAACCTTCAAGGCACTGAAGGCCAACCCGGTGCCGATGGCGTTCGGCGAATTGTACACCGCGCTCGAGAACAAGACCGTCGACGGCCAGGAAAATCCCTACAGCGTCATCCTGTCCAACAAGTTCTTCGAGGTGCAGAAGTTCGTCTCGGCCACCAGCCACACCTTCACGCAGAACGTCATCATCGTCAGCAAGAAGTTCTGGGACGGCCTGTCGCCGGAAGAACAGAAGATGCTACGCGACAGTTTTGCCGAGACGCGCGAATATCAGCGCGACCAGACCAAACTGGCGGCCGAGAAAGCACTCGGCGAGTTGAAGGCCAAGGGCATGCAGTTCAACGAGATCGCACCGGCCGAATACGCCCGCATGCAGGAAGCGACCAGGCCGGTGATCGACAAATTCTCGGCCGAGTACGATCAGGCGCGGGTCAAACTGTTCACCGCCGAGCTCGCGCGCATCCGCGGCGCGAAGTAACGAGCCATCGTCATGGCAGCCGTCGAACGCCTCATCGACCTCTACTGCCGGCTGCTCAAAGTCGCCATCGCGGCGTGTCTGGCCGCGATGGTGGTGCTGGTCTTCACCAACGTCGTGATGCGCTACGCCTTCAATTCGGGAATTCCGACCTCCGAGGAACTGTCGCGCTGGCTGCTGGTGTGGCTGACCTTCCTCGGCGCCATCGTGGCCCTGCGCCAGCACGCCCATCTCGGCGTCGATACCCTCGTCCGCGCGCTGCCTCCGCTCGGCAAGAAGATCTGCTTCTTCGCCAGTTACACCCTGATGCTCTATGCCGACTGGCTGCTGACGCTCGGCAGCTGGAAGCAGGCCGTGCTGACGTTCGGCGACAGCGCGCCCGCCTCCGGCATTTCGGTCGGCCTGTTCTTCTATTCGTCCGGCCTCGTATTCGGCCTCTCGGCCGCGGTAATCCTGCTGCTCGATATCGTCAGGGTATTGAGCGGCCGGGCCAGCGAGGAAGAACTGATTTCGGTGAAGGAAGGCGAATGACCCTCGCCGTCTTCACCTTCTCGCTTCTGGGCGCCATGGCGCTGGGCATGCCGATCGCGTTTGCGCTGATCGTCTGCGGCATCGCGCTGATGCATTCGCTCAACGTGTTCGACTCGCAGATCGTCGCCCAGAACATCATCAACGGCGCGGACAGTTTTCCATTGATGGCGGTGCCGTTCTTCATGCTGGCCGGCGAACTGATGAACCGCGGCGGCCTCGCCCGCCGCATCGTCAACGTCGCGCTCGCCGTCGTCGGTCACGTCAAGGGCGGATTGGGTTACGTCACGATCCTCGCTGCCTGCGTGCTTTCCTCGCTGTCGGGATCAGCTGCCGCCGACGCCGCGGCGCTGGCCGCCTTGCTCGTCCCCATGATGGTCGCAGCCGGCCACAGCAAGAGGAACGCGGCAGGACTCGTTGCGGCAAGCGGCGTCATCGGGCCTGTGATTCCACCGAGCATCGGTTTTGTGCTGTTCGGTGTTACCGGCGGCGTCTCGATCTCAAAACTGTTCCTGGCCGGCATCTTCCCGGGCCTGATGCTGGGCATCGGCTTGTGCTTTGCGTGGTGGTGGGTCGCGAGATCGGAAAATACCGAGAGCCCGCCGCGAAAGTCGCTGCGCGAAATCGCCTGGGCCTTCTTCGACGGCTTCTGGGCGCTGATGCTGCCCGCGATCATCGTCGTCGGCCTGCGCTTCGGCGTATTTACCCCGACCGAGGCCGCCGTGGTCGTCGCCGTCTACGCCCTGTTCGTCTCCACCTGCATCTATCGCGAGCTGAAGTGGAGCGAACTCTACGACGTCTTCGTATCGGCCGCGCTCAGCACCGCCGTCGTCATGTTCCTGGTCGCCGCGGCGCTGGTGTCGTCCTGGCTGATCACGATCTCGGAGATCGCAACGCAGGTCGTCGACCTCGTTCGTCCCTTCATGGGCAACAAGACGCTCTTGATGCTGGCGATCATGGCGCTGGTCGTGGTCGTCGGCACCGCGCTCGACATGACCCCGACCATCCTGATCCTGACCCCCATCCTGATGCCGATCATCAAGCAGGCCGGCATTGACCCGGTCTATTTCGGCGTG